>VBKQ01000147.1 GCA_005879505.1 Deltaproteobacteria bacterium | reverse complement strand
ATGACTCAGCCCAGCCGGGCGCAGCTGGTCGAGCGGGCCCGACGAAGCGATAGGCCCAGCGTCTTACGTCATCCCAGTTGTATCTCCGGCGGGACTTCGGGATTCATCAATGAGGCGCCGCCATCGGCGTAGATCACCTGTCCGGTTATCCAGGCCGCCTTCTCCGAACAGATGAGCGCCACCACATTGCCGACGTCTTCCGGCGTTCCCAGCCGTCCCATCGGCGTCCAGCCGCGCCCGTGCCAGTTCCGGATGAGCTCCTGTGCGTGGGGTGGGAGTGTGTTCAACACACTGTTCTCGGTCCAGCCAGGGCTGATCGCATTCACGGTGATCCCGCGCCTGGCGAGCGTCACCGCGAAGTAACGCACCAATGACTCGAGCGCCGCCTTCGCCGATCCCATGCCCACCCACGGCTGCAGGCCGCCTGTGCGGCTTCCTTCGGCGTAGGTGAGCGCGACGATCCTTCCTCCCGTCGCCATCAGTGGAATCGCCTCGCGCACTCCGACCAGGAACGCCTTCGGCTGGGAATCGAAGGCCGTGTCCCATTGCTCGAGCGTGATCTGCAAAGGCGGCTGGAAGAATGCGGGCACCTCGGGACGTGCGTTGCTGACGAAGACATCGAGCTGCTTGAATTGCTCCTCGACCTTGCGGAACATCTGCTTGATCTCATCGGGGCGCAACACATCAGCCTGCACGATGAATCCGTCGGAATCGCGTCTGCGGACTTCGGCAAGCGTCTCGTTGGCGGCACGCTCGTTCTTGTAATAGTGGACGGCGATCTTCACTCCCTGCTCCGCCAGCTTCAGCGCGATTCCTCGACCGATGCCGCGGGAGCTTCCAGTGATCAGGGCGTATTTCGCGTCGCGGGGCATATGGACCTCCTGATGGCGCACGGCGCCATGCTCATGCTCCTCGCAATCTAGGGCGTCAAGCGCGCTCCCAGCGCGCGCAATACCTTACCGGCGCGGTTCCGTCGGCGCGTTCGGGTGCCGCTGCAGGAGAAGCTTCAAGGACGGCGAGCGGCGCACGAGCTCCTGCTTCAGCAGATGTGCGATCAGCGCAGGCGGAGCCGCCGCCCAGCGGGAGATGTTCTGCACCAGCAGCGTCGACGTATAGGTGCGGCCGCAGAGCAGCCCCGCCGTCTTGCCGTCGATGGGCAGACCCGCCAGTGCCGTGAGGCAGCGGCCTTCGGTCTTCATGATGACTTCGACGCGCTCGTCGGCGTCAGCAGTCGCAAACCGCGTGCGCAAGAGCTCCCGCGCCGCGCGGCGGGTCTGCTCCGGCACATCGCGCGAGACGACGAGCTTGTGCTGCTCGAGCAGCCGCCGGCCGCCAAGCAGCCGGCGCAGCAGTGCGGCCGGGAGCTGGGGATTGCGCAGGAGCGCCCGACGCACGCCTGCGTCGGCAGCGAAGGCGGCCCGCGCGGCGAGCGCCTCGAGGCCCGAAGGAGTCCGATGATGGGTGGCCACCAGCCGCGCCTGCGCAAGAGCGAAGCGCGGATTCTCGAGCAGCGCGTGGACGACTGCCGGCAGCGGATCGAAGCAGAATGCCGACAGCTCCGGCTCCTCGGCCGCTTTCGCCCGCGCGGCACGCTCTTCGGCCGCGAGCTGGTGAAGAGTCGTCTCGTACAGCTTGCGCTGCACACCGGCGGGCTCGTCGTTCGCAGCGGGCTCGTCCTCGTCGAGGATCTCGGGGGGCGCTACCGCTCCGAGGGAAACGAGCTTCTCCAGCGCTGCCTCGATCCGTTCCGGCGGCAACCCGGTTCCGACCGAGAGGCCGTGAACGTCGGTGGCGCCGTCGAGCCGCGATGCGACGAAGCCCTCCTCCGGCGTCAAGGGCAAGCCGCGCAGATCGATGCCGGGATCCAGCACTGGCTTCCACGGCGTCCGTTCGTTCAAGCGCCGGCCCTCCGGGGGCAAGCCTTCTTCCAGGGAATGATCGATCCTGATGCGGATCGGCCCAGCGTCAAAGAAACATACGCCGGGTACGAGACAGCAACGGCGCCATCGCTCCGGCATCGATCCGCTCATGCCGACCGCCCTCGTCACCGGAGCCAACCGCGGGATCGGGCTCGCCGTCGCGCGCGATCTCGCCCGGGATCACCTCGTCATTCTCGCCGTGCGCGATCCTGCCAAGGCCCCGAAAATCGCGGATGCTCGCGTCGAGAAGCTGGACGTCTCGGTCCCGGAATCGATCGCTGCTTTCGCCGCTCGATTGAAGGGACCGCTGGACGTCCTGGTGAACAACGCGGGTGTCTACACGGGCTCGCCGCGTGACATCTGGGCGGTGAACGTGCGCGGGCCACTCCTGCTCACGCGCGCGCTGGCGGGAAAGCTGGCGAAGGGCGCCCGCGTCGTGATGGTGACGAGCGGTCTGGGCGCGCTCTCCAGGCAGCCCGAGTCGCTCGTGCGCAAGCTGCAGAATCCAGATCTGACGTTCGACGACATCCTCGCTCTCTGCGAGGATCCGCCGGGTGGATACGGACCGAGCAAGGCCGCCTTGAACGCGCTCACCCGCCTGTTCGCGCGCGAGCTTCCCCAGGCGCGCGTGAACGCCGTCGACCCGGGATGGGTGCGGACCGAAATGGGCGGGCCGGGTGCGCCGCGCTCGGTGGAACAAGGCGCAGCCTCGGTGCTCTGGGGATGCCGCCTTCCTCCGGACGGCCCTACGGGCGGGGTGTTTCGCGATGGTACTGCGACTCCAGGGTGACGCTCCCTCTCAGACAACCTCGATGCGATCGACGCGGTCTGGATAGAAGGCGAGGTGACCCTTGATCGGCGCGACTTCGGGATACGGGTTCTCGTACGTCCAGATGGCGTTGTCGGCTGCGCGCCCATCCGCCCGGATCGTGTAGTAGGCGGCGTCGCCCTTGTAGGGACAGTGGGACTTGTGGGCGGTCCGCTCCAGCAGCGACATGTCCGCGTCCTCGCGCGGGATGTACTGGACCGGTGGCAGCGTCGCTTCCTTGAGCGTGAGCGCGCGGGTCGTGTCGGCGACCACGCGGCCGTTGAAGAGGACGCGAACGCGCTTCGTGGTCGGCTCGATCGTGACCGGGTGCCCTTTCGGACGATCCATCTTGGCCTCCTTCGACGTTGGATGCCTCGCGGACTGGACCGTTCCCAGCCGGACCGATCTACGCCGTACCGCCCGGCTGTTCGAGAAAATCCCGTTCGTACATGCGCAGGAGCGCGAGCAGGAACGCGATCACCAGCGGCCCGGCGATGATCCCGAGCAGCCCGAACATGGTGATGCCTCCGAGGAGCGCGAGAAACACAAGCCCCGTGTGCATCTCCACCTTCCCTCGCATCGCGAGCGGCTTGACCACGTTGTCCGCGAGCGTCAGCAGCACCCCGCACCAGATCCCGACGAAGACGGCCGCCGTCATGTGGCCCGTGAGCCCGAGCAAGACCGCCGCCGGGATCCAGATGATCGCGGTCCCGATCACGGGCACGAACGAAGCCACCAGCGTGGCGATCCCGAGGAACACCGCGTGCGGCACGCGTGCAATCGCGAACCCGATCGTGGCGAGCACAGCCTGCACGACCGCCGTCAGCGCAGCACCGACCAGCGTGGCGCTGGAAACGTTGGCGAACTCCTGCAACAGCTCCTCTGTCTGCGCCGCCTGCAGGGGGGAAACGCGGCCGAGCAAGCGGATGAGGTGGCGCCCGTCCACCAGGAGGAAGAAGAAGGCCGCAAGCATGATGAGCGTGCTCGCCACCGCTCCAGCCGAGGCGCCGAGCACCGCGGGCCCCGCTGCCTGGGCGAGTTCCAGCGCCTTCGCCGCGAACGTCTGGACCTGCTCGCGCGACAGGTGCAGCGTCGAGAGGATGCTGTCGATGGCGTGCTGCGCCTCCGGCGGTACCCGGGAAAAGGAGATGTCTCCGACCGACTGAACGCCCAGCGAGTCGCGCACCCAGGTGAGCCCCTTGGTGGTCTCCTGCGCGATGAAGGCGAGAATGCTCGCGATCGGAGCGACGATCGCCCCGAGAACGACCACGGTCAGGAGCGCGCCGGCGAGGCGACGGCGACCCTTGAGCAGCCGCTCGGTGCGGGCGAGCAGCGGCTGGAAGGCGGCGGCCAGCACCGCGGCGAGGAACAGGGGGGAGCGGAAGGGCCAGATGACGTACGCGGTGAGCACGACGGCCACCGCAAACAGCGCCCAGAAGGTCCGCCGGGCCCGCGTCGTCGGAGCGCGGGGCCCGAGCGGAAGCCGGGCACGTTCCATGGACGACCGGCTGACGCTCTCCGCCATGGGTAAATCTTACGCACTCTCGCTACTTCTGCATCGGGAACGGCTTGAGGACCGCGAGCGCCGCGCCGGTCGGATCCTGCAGTACCCCGAATCGGCCGACGTTCGGGATGTCCTCGGGCCCGAAGCAGATGGTCCCGCCGAGCTTCCTCGCGCGCGCGATCGTCGCGTCCGCGTCCTCGACGGCGACGTAAGGCAGCCAGTGCGGCCGCTCACCGCCCTGGTCCGTCACGCCTCCGCGATCGACGCCGCCCCTGGAGAGGATGTGGTACGCGCCTCCCGGGCCGGAAAGCGTGCGGTGCGAGAACCCGAGGACCTTCTCGTAGAACGCGAGCGCTTTCGCCGGGTCGCTGGTGTGCAGCTCGTTCCAGCACCAGCCACCACGGGGCGGCAGCGCGTCGGCCGGATCACCCTCGAGGCTTTTGAACGGGCAGAGCTCGGCCCCCAGCGGGTCAGCGATCCGCGCGCTCCTGCCCACGGTCGGGATGTCGTAAGGCGCCTCGACGACCTTGCCGCCGTTCGCGGTGGCGGCCTTCACGGTCGCGTCGACGTCCTCGACGGAAACGTAGGAGATCCAGTGCGCTGGCTGGCGGTCGCTCTTGGGCGTCGCGTAACCGCCGATCATCGTGTCGCCGGCGTAGATCATCTCGTAGGTGGAGTTGCCCATCGGGAACGGCTGTACCTTCCACCCCAGCACCTCGCCGTAGAACGCCTGCGCCTTCTTGGCGTCCTTGGAGACGAGCTCGAACCAGACGAACTTTCCAGGAAGCTGCTTGCGATCGGCCATCTGTGGCTCCTTTCTGGGGCATAGACTCCGCGACGCCGCCGGAATCATCGGTCGCAAGAAAGGACAGTCCAAATGAGTGCACCCAAGTTGGAGCATTTCAGAACGCGCTCGCTCTCCATCGCCTGTGAGCTCTCGGGCCCCGCACAGGGCCCGCCGGCGTTCCTGCTTCACGGCTGGCCCGACGATGCGCGCACCTGGGACCGCGTCCTTCCGGCCCTTCATGCCGCCGGCCACCGCACGATCGTTCCCTACCTGCGCGGCTTCGGCCCGACGCGATTCCATTCACCGCAGACCCCGCGAAACAGACAGCTCGTCGCCCTCGGTCAGGACGTCCTCGACCTGGCCGACGGGATGGAGCTAGGGAGCTTTGCCGTCGTCGGCCACGACTGGGGCGCCCGCGCGGCCTACATCGCTTCGGCGTTCGCTCCAGAGCGGGTCACACACTGCGTCGCCCTTTCCGTGGGCTGGGGCACCAACGACCCCGACCAGCCCCTCCCGCTCAAGCAGGTGCAGAACTACTGGTACCACTGGTACATGGCCCTCGAGCGCGGAGCCGCCCTGGTCCGCGACGAGCGCCGCGAATTCACGCGCTACATCTGGTCGATCTGGAACCCGGGCTGGCGCATCTCCGACGAAGAGTTCGCGGCGACGGCAGCATCGTTCGAGAACCCGGACTGGGCCGAGGTCGTCCTGCACTCCTACCGGGTGCGGTGGGGACTGGCGCCGAAAGATCCTGCCTACTCCGATCTGGAAGCGAAGCTCGCCCGCGCCGAGACCATCCGCGTGCCGACGCTGGTCATCCACGGCGGCGGAGATCCGTGCAACGATCCCTCGACTTCCGAGGGAAAGGAGCGCTTCTTCGGCTCGCGTTATGAGCGCATCGTGCTCCCCCGCGTCGGCCACTTCCCGCAGCGAGAGGCGCCGGCAGCCGTCGCCGACGCCATCGTGCGATTCCTCGGCTCGCGCTAGTAGGAAGCTGCGGCCACCGGCGAAGGATAGGTGGCCCTCTGCGGCGTCGCGATCTCGATCAGGCCCATCCGGGCGAGCAGCCTCATGATCTGCCAGGTCGGATCGATCTCGAACCACCTCGCCGCGAAGTCCGGGCTCATCGGGTATTTGTGGTGGTTGTTCTGGAAGAGCTCGCCCATGGTCACGACGTCCAAGGGCAGCGTGTTCCGCGAGCCGTCGCCATTGTCGAAGCTCCGGTAACCGTACCTGTGGCCGTACCAGTTGACGATCGCCCCATGGATGGGACCCAGGACCCACTGCATGGGCAACAGCGCCCACTGCCACCAGTGGGTCGCGAGGAAGAAGTACGGCACCGCGTAGAGCGCGCCCCAGCCGACGCGCACCGCCCATGACTGTCCGAGCGTCTGGTCGATCAGTTTCCACTCGGGGTATCCACCTGCAAACCGCGCTTCCGGCTCCTCGCGCCGGTAGGCGTAGGCGTCGTAACGGCGCTTCGTGTGAAGCATCATCTGCAAGGCGTTGCGGAAGAACCGGGGCGAGTGAGGATCGCGCTCGGTATCGGAAAAGGCGTGATGCTGCCGGTGCAGGATCGCGTAGCCGCGTGGCGATAGATACGAGGGACCCTGCACCAGGTAGGTCAGCAGATGGAGCCCGCGCTCCACCCGCGGCTTCATCGTGTACATCCGGTGCGCCGCGTACCGGTGCTGGAACAGGCTCTGAAAGAACACGCTGGCAAGCCAGTGCCCGAAGAAGAACACGTAGAGCATGCGGAGCCTCCTTGGCTCGCCTCAATTCTTCCGACGCAGGTCATCGGATTGTCACCGCGTGCGCCGTCTTCCAGACGTGCGTGGGGGACGGCTGCGGCAGGAGATTCTACGACCTTGGTGGACCCGTGCTCCCCAAAGCGCTGCTCGAAAGCGTCCGCGGTGACGCGATCCTGGCAGAGCTTCACGGCGCACGAATTCTTCGAGACGATCACCGATCGGACCGGACCCTCGAGCCTGAGTAGGCGTGGCCGGCGAGATTGGCGACGCCTGTACGGGGTACCAAGCCTGTGTCCCCCTCAGCAACGCTCAGACGTTCCAGATCCAAGCTGAGTACTCGATCGCCGCGAACGCCAGCGTCATTCGCTAGCGGGATCGACGGCCTCCGCAACGACATCTCGAACGAGGCGGTGTAATTAGATCCCTCGTGGCTGCTGACGATCGCAGACGACTGGCAGCGTTCACCGCGATGCTCGCGATCTGCGGCATCGCTACGGGGGCCGCGGAGGCTGCGCAAGCTCGACCTCGATTGCCAGCGCGGCTCACCCTACGGGATGGACAGCAGGGTGTCGTGGGCGAATCGGGCACGATCGTCACAATCGAGCGAGACGGCCGCTTCCGGGTTGCCCGGTTTGTGAATGCTCGGATCGAAGCCCCCCATCGGAAAGGGATGCTCCGGGCAGAGGCGATTCGCAAACTCGCCCGGACCTTCGCGGGTGTGCACGCGGCTGACCTGCCCGGTGTCATGTCCAGATCGGCTGCAGCCAACGCTCATCGGCTTCAGCTTTCGGTGGGCAAGCAAATGTCCACCCTGACGCTGTTCCCTGGCGAAACCGCAGAACAGGCCGCCGCGGCATTTGCTCGCAGTGGACTAAATCCCGCCATCCGCTTCCTCGATCTGTGGATCACCGCCCAGAACCTGGTCGCGCGCGAGCACGGCAAGACTCGATAGCCTCGCACGAAGATCGCCGGCGCGGTCAGGAGCGGGGAGAAGGCGAGGTTGCGCTCGCCTCGTCGTCAACGACCGGAGATTCAGGAGGATTGTCGGACTCCGAAGTCACCTGAACTCCGCGCCGGCTCTTCTTCGCCACGCGCTTGGTCTGCGTGGACCCGGCTTCTGCGAGCGTCTCTCCGGGCTGCTTCCGCAGCGGCAGCCCCTTCTTCCGGGTACCCTTCGGCTTGAGCCACCAGCGCGGATCCGCGGACGCTCCATCGGTCAGCGTCGAGACGTCGATCCGGACGATGGCCCCCTTCTCCAGATCGAGATCCGCCGGCGAAACCTTGGAGAGGGCGGCCAGCAGCGAAGAGAGCTGCGGCTCGTGACCGACGATGGCCACAGCTTCCACCTTCTCGGCGCGGGTCGCGATCGCCTTTTGTACCGCTTTGACGTCGAACTTCGGATCGAGCTCCGCGAGAACGGCCACCTCGCCATGGTCGGTCGCCCCGGCGAGAATCTCCGCCGTCTGCACTGCGCGTACCAAGGGGCTGGTCAGGATCAGGTCCAGCCTGCGGCCGAGCTTGGCGAACGCGCGGGCCATCTTCTGGAACCGCCGCCGGCCTTTGTCCGTGAGCGGTCGCCAATCATCGGGGATTCCTTCGCCACTTTCGACCGCGATGCCGTGCCTCACGACATAGAGTTGCATGACGTTTCCTGCCTCAGGAGAAAGGCGCTCGGCCTGGCCGCCGTTTTTCAGAATGGTCAGCTCGCTTCCGCGAGGCTCCGCGGATTCCGACGGAGTCTGCAGCGCATCGTGGAGCAGGCGCTCCTTGAGGCTGGCCAGGATGTCGGACTTCCACTTGCCCCCGAGCAACTCGAGAGTGGTCTCGACAGGATGACCCAACCTGTGCCGGAGCGTGTGCGCCATGCGCTGCATTTACTCCTGGCCAGGCCGGTGCGCGAGCCCGATCTCTCGTTGGCCTGACGTTTTTCGCTCCGCCAGCCCGAGTCGTAGTCATGCGGCTCGAGCAAGCGCGGCACGCCAGTCGACCAGGCGGACCCTCTCGCGCGCCGCGCGGAGCACGATCTCCGTGCGCTCGCCCATCGGATCGCCGCCGATCTGGAACGGCATCGGCCGCGAGAAGCGCATCCGTACCTCCGTCGCGAACCAGTCGTACATGCCCTTGACGTCGAGGCCGCGCCAGATCTTCGCGGCGTTCAGCAGCGCATCGAGCACGTGCCCCTGGTAGATCCGCACATTGATGAAGCCCGGTTTGAGTCCGGCGTGCGGGAAGGCGCGCAGCCCATAGCCCCACTCCCGGACGGTGGACGCGGCACCGGCGCTGATCGGTCCCTCGTGGAGCTTCGTCGCGCCCGGCAGCGGAACCGGCTTGCCGTCCACGACGCCGAACACCTCCGGCCCGAGATTTTCCAGCACGACCTGCGCGTGTCCTTCCTTGTGCAGGCGCATCCACTCCTCGGGGATGGTGATGCGCGCGAGCGAGTACAGATATCCGCCCGCGCCCTTGTGCAGCCAGGACGCCAGGCGGCTGCCGACCAGCTGCGAGCTGCGCTTGTCGAGGTTGCGCTGGTAGTCGTTCAGGATGCGCGCGTCCCAGCCGACGCCGACGAAGTGGCAGAGGTGGTTCTCCACCTCGACCAGCGTGAACTCCTCCACCGGCAGGGGCTCGCCGTTCATGCGCGCCAGTCGCGGCAGATGCGCGAAGAATTCCGGCGCGCCGACCCCGCGCGCCCAGCCGTTGCCCGTGCCGAGCCGGAGGATGCCGACGATGGGCAACTCGTGGCCGCCCGCCTCGCGCCAGAGGTTCAGCAGGCGCACCGCCGCGCCATCCCCGCCGCCGGAGAGGATGACGTCGGGCCGCTGCTTGATCAGCTCGCGCACGTGGCGGCGGGCCTGATCGAGGTCCTCGCTCACCAGGATGGTGGAGTCCGGCAGCGCATGGCGGAGCGCGCGAACGACGGCGGGCGTGACCTTGCGGGCGCGGCCGTTGATCAACGCCGCCAGAGCGGTTCCCATGCGGCGCGTCTTCTAACATGCGTCCGGGGTATCCGCCCGGCGCATTCGAGCTCGCCGAGCAGGAAGTCCGCCACATCGGCGCTCATCGCCCGCTGACCCAGGGCGCCTTCGTCGTTCAGTAAGCGGACGGCCCTACCGGCGGGTTGTTCCGCGACGGCCGTCCGATTCAAGCGTGAAGTGACTTCCGTTCACGC
>VBKQ01000144.1:3546-23485 GCA_005879505.1 Deltaproteobacteria bacterium | reverse complement strand
CGAGCAGCGCGCCGACGTTTCCGGCGAGATCGACCTCTTCGGCGACTACACCGACAGCGTGCTGAGCTTGAACGCGAAGATTCCGGACGCCCGGATCGTCATCAAGCAACTACCGGACAAGAAGCTGCCGTCGCTGAAGGAAAACCCCGACGTGCTCCTCATCCATCCCGGGGAGCGTCCGCATCCACCGGGACGCGAGCCGGGAGACGTGGAGGCCGAGGAACAGACGCGCAAGACCGCGACGTTCCGCATGCACGGGCACCTCGATCTCAACCACCTGTACGTGAAGGCTGCCGACTTCGAGTTCCCCGTCGAGAGCAAGATGAACTTCGAGTACGACGCGCGTCGCCCGGACGGTCCCACCGCCGACGGGACGGTGCACATCCCCCAAGGTTCGTTCAACGCGCTCGGCCGCCGCTTCATCATCGACGACGCGAAGATCATCGAGACGGGTGGCGATCCGTCGAATCCGGAGCTGGAGATCAAGGCGCTCTACGACAACCCGCAGGCGAAGGTGACCATCACCGTCACCGGCACCGCCAAGGATCCGCAGCTGGAGATGAGCTCCAATCCGCCCATGGATCAGGACCAGATCGCCTTCTTTCTTGCCACTGGCCGCCTCCAGGGCCGAGCGACGCAGCAGGGCGGTGGAGTCGACCTTTCCGGCGCGGCCACCAGTGTGGTGGGGGGCCTGCTCTTCGGCCAGGTGCGCAAGGAGCTCGCCGACGTCCTTCCGGTCGACGTGATCACCATCGATACCGGGGCTCAGGGCGTCTCCGGCGCGAGCGTCGGCAAATACATCGGCGATCGGGTCTTCATCGGCTATCGCCAGCGCTTCACCGAGACGCCGTACGAGAACAACGTCGAAGGGCACCTCGAGTACGAGTTCAGCCGGGCTGTTTCGGCGGAAATGACGTACGGCGATCGGACACGCGACTTCTCCGTGCTGTTCACGAAGGACTTCTGAGCCAGCGCGTTTCCCGACAGGCGCCCTGATCGGGCCTTCACCGGTGCCGGATCCGGATCGTCCACCCCAGCTCGATCAGCCCCTTGAGCACGCGTGGCACCCGGCGCAGGAGCGCGGTCGATGGGGGCCGCTTCTCGTGCAGCGCGATGGGGATCTCGCGCACGTCGCGTCCCATGCGCTGCGCCCGGATGACGAACTCGCTTGCAAACAGGTCCCGCTCGACCAGGCAGGCGCGGGCGACGTCCGTGAGCCGCTCCCGCTTGAACGCTTTCAGACCGTGCGTATCCGTGCCGCGGAACCCCGTCGCGACGCGCAACAGCAGGTTGATGACCCGGGTGGCGACGCGGCGCACCCACGGCCTCGAGTCGTTCGCGCCCTTCATCGCCTTCGAGCCCACCACCATGTCGGCGCCCTGCTCGAGAAGGGGCAGGGCGCGCAGGTAGAAGTCCACGTCGCAGAGATCGATCTCGTCGCAGATCACCACTTCGCCGCGCGCCTCCAGGATTCCCCGCTTCAGCGCCCGGCCGTAGTTCGGCTTCTCCTCGTGCAGCCAGCGCACCCGTGGAAGCGCCGCCGGCAACTCTTCCAGGAGCTGCAAGGTCCCGTCGCGGGATCCGTTCTCCGCCAGGATCAGCTCGTACTCCCAGCGCAGATCGTCGAGCTTGCGGCATAGCTCCGCGGCGGCGTCCTGGACGATGCGCGCCTCGTTGTAGACGGGAATCACGATGGAGATCATGCGAGGTTGCGGGCGGCCTCACGGCCGGAGAGGAGCGCGTCCTCCATCGAGCTGTACTCCCACTTCCCGTAGCGTCCCGCCAGTTGCACGCCGTGCCGCTCGAAGTGCCGCTGCACGGTGGCGCGCGCCTGCGCGTGATCGTGATCGAAGAGCACGTAGGCGACTGGGATGGTGCGCGCGCGCGAGAGCACGACGTCGTCGCGATCGATCAGGCGGCAGCGCGAGAGACCCTCGAGCGCGAGCTCGATGAACCGTTTCGTGTCCGGTACGCCGCGGTGGGCGAACTCCACCGCGAAGCTGCGGAACCCGCCGGGCGCCAGCGCGGGATTGACCTCGGAGGGTGAGCCGATCCGGTAGAAGGCGAATTCCCTCTCGGGAAAGTAAGCCCAGTGGAACCGCTCGCCGCCACGGTCTTTCGCTCCCACCTCCACCACCGTCACCGAGACCGCGCGGAGGCGCGAGGCCGCGTCGCGCACCTCCGCCGGCGCCTCCGCGAGCAGCCGCGCGCAGGCCGGCAGCGGCGCCGTCAGCACGAGCGCGTCGTACTCGAGCTCTTCCCCCGAAGCGATGCGCACGCGCCGGCTCGCGAGGTCGACTCGCTCCACCCGCGACGAGAGCCGGACGTCCGCGCTGAGATCCGCGGAAATTCCGCGCGGCAAGGCCTCGATTCCGCCTTCGCGCGGGTACCAGAACGTGGCGTTGTAGCCGACGTCCTCACGCGCGGGGCCGGCGGCGCCGTTCACTACGTCCTCGAGCGAAGGCCGGGGGATGAAACGGCCGCCCCATTCCGCCGAGAGATGTTCACACGTCACCGTGTACAACTTCTCGTTGTACGGGAACATGAAGTGCCGGGCGAATCCTTCACCGAGATGGCGGAGGATGAACTCCTCAGCATTCGCCAGCGGCCGCGAGCGCAGCTCCTCGCCGCCCGGACCGAGCGTCGCATCGATGAATCCGAGAACGCAGTCCGAGACCGTGCGCGCCGGGAGCCCATAGAGATGAAACTGGTAAGGAAACGTGGTCCAAACTCCTTCACTATAGATGCGCGCGCGCCGCTGCACCTCGAGCAGGTTTCCGCCGAGCCAGCGTTCCTGGATCAACTTGCGCATCTCCGGATCGCGCGCGTGCAGCCAGTGCCCGGTCCAGTCGAATGAGAAGCCGTCGATCACGTCGGTGCGGACGAGTCCGCCCAGCCGGTCCTCCGCTTCGAGGAGCGTGCACGCGTTTCCCAACTCGCGCGCGCACGCCAGTCCGGCCAATCCGCCGCCGATCACGATGGCTCTCCCACCCCGGCGCATAAGCACCCGCCTCTACCACGAAACCCGCCGCCGTTTCGTTGGCGGGGGCTGGAGCCCGATGCTAGCGTGGCCGGAGTCTCATGAGCGAGACTCTGTCCAGCGTCGAGCACCTCGTCCGCAGACATCCGTCCGGGACCGTGCTGTTCCGCGAAGGAGATCGCGGGCAGACCATGTACGTGATCCGCTCCGGCAAGGTGAACATATCCAAGAGGATAGGCGACAGCGAAATCACGCTGGCGGTGCTTGGAGCGGGAGAATTCTTCGGCGAGATGGCGTTGCTGGAGGGGTTGCCGCGGTCGGCGGGCGCCACCGTGGTCGAGGAGGCGCTTCTGATCGAGGTGGCGCAGGGCGCGTTCGCGACCGTCGTGCGCCGCAACAGCGAGATCGCCGTGCGGCTCATGCGCCGGCTCAGCTCGCGGCTGCGCGAGGCAGACCGGCAGATCCAGGCCCTGATGAGCCGATCCGGCGCCGCCCGCGCCCTCTCACTGGTGCGCAACCTCGCCGGCGCGCCGGACGCACAGGGGCGTCGCGTTCTCCCGGACGACGTCAACCCCCAGGCGCTCATGAAGCGGGTGGGCCTTTCCGGCGACGAGGCGCTGCGCGTCGAGCACGTCTTCGCGCGCTCCGGCCTGCTGCTGCCGCTCGAGAACGGCCGCTGGGCGCTGGGCCCGGAGCAGCTGGTGAAGGACTTCCTCCTCTACGTCGATATGCAGGAGCAATACGATCCGATCGAGCTGCACCAGCTCGCCGAGCTTGCCGGCATCGATGAGCGCGATGCGGCGCAGATCGCCCGCCGTGTCCTGCAAGCGCGCCTCGCAGAGCGGCACGGGTCGCAGGAAGGGTCCGACGCGTACGGCACCTATCTCGCGCTCAAACAGCGTTTCGAGTACGCGGAGGGCTGAGCGGCGTGAAGATCTCGTGCCCAAACTGCGCCGCCGCGTACGAGCTGGACGATTCGCGAGTCCCGACCGCCGGCCTTTCGATCAAGTGTCCGAAATGCAAGAAGCCGTTCACGGTGCATCGGCCGAAGGCGGACGCCGCGAAAGACGCAGGCAGGCCGGCGGTGCCGCTGCCGGGTCAGGCCGGAGCGAAACCGGCCGGGTCACAACCGCCCCCGGCGCGTCCCACCATCCCGGCGAAGCCCGCGCGTGGGGGAGCCGTCCCGCTCCCCGGTTTCGGTGAGGCTGCGGCGCCGTCCCCTTCGCTACCCGATCTCGATCCGCCCGCGACACCCGGGGCTGTCGCGCTCCCTGGACTCGATGAGCCCCAGCGCACGGCGATGGACTTCCGGCCGCGTCCCCCCGTCGCCGCCCTTCCGGGTGAAGGCACGGATGCCGTCCCGCTGCCGGGATTCGACGGCGCGCGCGCGGCGCCGCCCCCGCCGCCGGCGGACGACCCGTTCGCGGCGATCGACGTCGAGCGCCCGGCGAGCGGCGGCGCGCCGCCACCGCCACCTTCCCAGCCGCCGGCCGGGGACGCGTTCGCTGCCGACCTTCCGGAGATCCCCGCACCGCCCCCTCCATCGAGCGCAGCGAAGCAGGAAGAGGCGATGAACTTCGACTTCGTCGAGTCGAAGCCGAAATCGCCCTCGGTTCCTGACATGCTCGACTTCGTCGACGACGCGCCCAGGGACCCGGACAGGAAGAAGCGGCCGCCTCCGCCCGTGGTTGGCAAGCCCGCTGGAGCCAGCGGCGAAGAGCTTTTGGACTTCGCCGATGACCCGGGCCCTGCGGACGGCGCCAGATCGAAGAAGGCGGACAAGGAGCAGAAGAAGAGGGAGAAAGAAGAGCGCGCTGCGCGGGAGCGCGAGGAGCGCGCACGCCGGAAGGAGGCCCGCGGGGGCAGGGGGCAGACGGGCCTGCGTTCCGTGATCCGGCCGGGGCGGCTGATCGCGCTCGCCCTCTTGCTCGCTATTGGCGCCGTGGGCGCGCTCGGATATCGCGCGCGGCGGACGCCTGCCGGATTGTTCTGGATGAATCTCTATCTTCCCTCGGAGAAAGCCGTCACCGCGGCGGAAGCGAAGGTCATCGAGCAGGGACTGGTCAAGCTGAATCGCGCGGACTTCGCCGGCGCGCGGGAAGCGGTCGCCTCCGCCGCGGAGCTGATGACGGTGTTGCCGGACGATGACGACGTGAAGTCCTTCTTCGTGCTCGCGGCGTCGGAGCTGAAGATCGAGTACGGCCAGCTCGGGGCCGACTGGGACCAGGCCAAGCGCGTGGTGGAGAGGATCAAGGGCACGCGTCCGACCCAAAACCGCGCCCGCGGCGCCTTCGCCCTCGCCAGCGGGGAGCTGGTGAAGGCGAAGCAGTTCCTCGCCGCTCTCGGCGACACCCCGAGTGCAGACCTCGACTCGACCTGGCTCTATGCCATCGCGCTCGTCTACTCGAACGAGTCCGCCCGCGCCGCCCAGGTCCTCGACAACGCGCTGAAAACGCGAGGCTCGTCCACGCGCCTTCTCCTGGTGCGCGGGGCAGTGGCCCGGGACCGGGGCCAGCTGCCCGAGGCCGCGGATTCCTTCGAGCGTGCCTTGAAGGGCGCACCCGACAATGCCCGCCTGATGGTGGAATTGGCCTCGGTCCGCCTGCGGCAGAACGATACCAAGGGTGCCGGCGAGCTGCTGAACCAGGCGCTCGACAGCGACGTTCGCAAGACGCTCGATGCCGGCGAGGAAGCGCGCGCGAACATGCTGCGGGGCAGCCTGGCGGCGGGCGGCCACGATCTGAAGAACGCGGAAGCGGCTTACGAGCGGGCGGTGGCGCTCGATCCGAACTCTACGGCGGTGCGCGTCGCCTACGGCGAGTTCCGCCTCCAACGTCTCGAGTGGGACAAGGCCGCCCGCCAGTTCGAGGCCGCCATCCAGCTCAGCGCATCCGCGCCGGCCTACGCGGGGGCAGCCCGGGCGTATCTCGGACAGAACCGCCTGCTCGAGGCGGACAAGACGATCAACGAGGCCGTCGCGAGGGAAGCGAGGAACGCGCGCTACCTGTACCTGCAGGGCCGGGTCGCCGACGCCATCGGCAAAGCCGAAGAGGCATACCGCAAGTACGAAGCGGCCTTGAAGGCGAAGCCCGACCTGGTCGAAGCGCTCGCCGCGCAAGGCCTGGTCTGGTATTCGCGCAACGACAAGGCCAGCGCGCAAGAGAAGCTCGACGCCGCCCTCAAGGTGCCCGCCGCCGGCCTGACCGCGCTCGAAAACGAGGCGATCGGCGAGTTGGCGCTGGCGTTGGGACACCGCGACAAGGCCCGGGAGGCCTATGCGCGCGCCCTGCAGATCGACCCCGACGATCCGATGGCACATGCGGGCATGGGCAAGGCGCTCGCGGCGCAGGGCGAGGTGTCCGCGGCGCGCAAGCAGATGGAGACCGCGCTCGTCCAGCTCGATTCCGATGCGTCGCTCCAATACGAGTACGGGTCGCTGCTGCGGCGGATGGGGTACTCGGACGCCGCGCTCCAGTCGTTCCGCGAGGCCGTCAAGCTCGACTCCAAGGATCCCCGCTATCGCACCCGGCTCGGCGGCATCCTGGTGGAGCGCGGCGACCTCGAGGAGGCCGAGCTGCAGCTGCGTGAAGCGGTGGCGATGAACGACCGCCATGCCGAGGCGCTGTATTTTCTCGCGCGCGCGCTCGCGGGCCGCAAGAAACTGGGCGAGGCGATGGACGTGATGAAGAAGGCGGTGGAGATCGAGCCCGACAACCCCGAGTTCCACTACCACCTCGGCCTCATCTTCGAGAAAGGGCTCCAGGTCAGGGACGCCATCGAGACCTTCACGCGCGCCATCGACAAGGGCAGCAGGAACGCGGATACCTACGAGCACCTCGGCGTGAATCTCATGGTCGAGAACCGCTTCCCGGAGGCGGTGAAGTCCTTCCGCAAGGCCGTGGAGCTCGATCCCAAGCGCGCGCGCCTCTGGGCGCTCGTCGGCGACGCCGAGCAACAGTCGGGCGACGTCGACGGCGCCATCCGCGACTTCCAGAGGGCGCTGGCGCAGGACCCGAATCTGCCTGTGGTCTGGACGAAGCTCGGGATCGCCTACAAGGACAAGGACTGCCGCGGGTGCCGGACCAAGGCAGTCGATGCCCTGCAGCGCGCCACGCGGGTGGATCCCGGGGACGCGCTCGCCCACCATCAGCTCGGATACATCTTCAAGGACGACGGCCGGCGGAAGGAAGCCGTCGCGGAGTTCCGCCGGTACCTCGATCTCCGCCCGGACGCAGGGGACGCCCCCAACGTGCAGGACGACATCTATTATCTGCAGGAGGAATCGCGGCGCACGCCGTGATCTGGTCGGTTTCCGTGGATCTGGACGGGCTCGGCTGCTACGCGGCCATCCACGGCCTTTCCCCGCGCCTCGACGAGCGCGCGCAGCGAGCGGTCCCCGAGGTTGCCTTGCAGCGCTTTTGCGAGCTGTTCCAGGGCCTCGGTGTGCGCGCGACGTTCTTCGCCATCGGCCGCGAGGCGGCGATCGCGCCGGCCAGCCTGAAGGCGGCGGCCAGCGCGGGCCACGAGATCGGCTCCCATTCGTACGCGCACGATTACGCGCTGTCGCGCAGGACGCGCGAGGAGATCGCGCAGGATCTCGCCCTGGCGGAGGCCGCCATCGAGGACGCTTGCGGGCTGCGACCGCGGGGATTTCGCGCGCCCGGTTACACCCTGTCCTCGCCGCTGCTCGACGCAGTGCGGGAGCGAGGATATGCGTACGATTCCTCGCTGCTCCCCAGCCCTCCGTACTATTCGGCGAAGGCGGCGGCGCTCGCCATGTACGCGGTGCGCGGCCGTGGCAGCCAGAGCATCCTCGGCGGAATCGGACAGCTCTTCGGACCGCGCCAGGCGCACCGGCGGCGGGGGGTCCGCGAGGTGCCGGTGGCGACGCTTCCACTGCTGCGGGCCCCGGTGATCGGCAGCACCATCCTGGCCCTTCCCTGGCTCGCGCAAAGGGCCTTCGCCGGCGGCCACCTCAACCTCGAATTGCACGGCATCGACGCTCTAGATGCGAGCGACGTGCCCGGCGAGATCGCGGAAGCGCAGCCTGGGCTGCGGATGCCGGCAGCTCACAAGCTGCGGCGGCTGCGGGGGGTCCTCGAGGCGCTTCCCGGCGGGCACTGCACGCTGTACGAGGCCGCAATCCGCCTCTTGCCCTGAGGGCGCAGCGGCGTTACAGCGCCTGTATGTCCACCGCTCTCGTCCGCTATGACCGGGACCGTCCCCGGGGCCTGTTCGGCCGGCTGCGCGGCGCAATGGAGAAGTGGACCCTCTCCCAAGGCGGGCCGGAGCTTGAGGCCCGTCTGGCGCGGCTGGTCGCCCCCCAGAACGAATATGGCGTCGATCCCTTCGGGCTCGAGCTGGACTTCACCAAGGCGGCCATCGCTCCCGTGCTCTGGCTCTATCGCACCTACTTCCGGGTGGAAACGCACGGCATCGATCAGGTGCCGACCGGCCGCGTGATGCTGATCTCGAATCACTCGGGGCAGCTTCCGTTGGATGGCGCGATGATCGCCATGTCGCTGCTGCTCGAGGCGGAGCCCCCACGCGTGGTGCGCGCGATGGTGGAGAAGTGGGCGCCCACGCTCCCGTTCGTGGCGCCGTTCTTCGCCCGCATCGGCCAGGTGGTCGGGACGCCGGAGAATTGCCGGCGGCTGCTGGCGGCCGGCGAGACGATCATGGTCTTTCCCGAAGGCACGCGCGGACTGAACAAGACCTACGACAAGCGGTACCGGCTGCAGGAGTTCGGAAACGGCTTCCTCCGCATCGCGCTCGAGACGCGCACCCCCATCGTCCCCGTCGCCGTGGTGGGCGCGGAAGAGCAGGCGCCGGCGTTCTTCGAGTTCAAGTCGGTGGCGAGGGCGCTTGGGTTCCCCGCTCTTCCCATCACGCCCACCCTGGTGCCGTTGCCGCTCCCGGTGAAATACCACCTCTGGTTCGGGGCCCCGATGCGCTTTTCCGGGTCTCCGGACGACGACGACGCGGAGCTGGAGCCGAAGGTCTCCGACGTGAAGCGTGCCATCGAGAGGCTGATCGAGCGCGGTCTGGCGTCTCGTGGATCCATCTTCCGCTGATCGGCCCACCTGCGCCTACGCTCGCTCCCTCGACGCGCGTCCAGCGGCGTGGTCCCTTTCGCGTCGGGGGGGAATCAGATGGCAAACAAGGTTGGCTCGGGCCGCGCCGGCGGTCCTGACGCTGCGCGCGCTTCAAGGGAGGCGACGCGCCTCGCTCTCGAGGCCCTGAAGGGAGCAGCTCCGTCATTCGGCTTGGTCTTCGCTTCGCCGGCGCTTTCTCTCAGCGGATGCCTGCGGGCGGCGAGCGAGGTTGCGCGCGGCGCCAAGCTGGTTGGCTGCACCACGGCCGGCGAGTTCACGGAGCTCGGCTTGATCCACGGCGGCGTCGCGGTGCTGCTCGTGTCCACTGATTCCCCGCTGGTTACGCGCGCTGCCCGGGACGTGGCCGCCGCGCCGCAGGAAGCGGCGCGCGGGCTCTGCGAAGGTTTTCACCGCGGCGCGGAATCGGGCCGCCAGAAGGGCTTCGTCTGTTCGACCACCATCGCGCTGGTCGACGGGTTGAGCGGCGCCGGCGAACGGTTCGTGGAGTCCATCGTCGAGAGCACGCAGGCGCTGCATCAGGTCGTCGGTGGCGCGGCGGGCGATGAAGGCAAGTTCCAGGCAACCCACGTGGGAGAACCGGAGCTCGCCGGAAGCGACATGGCGGCCGCCATCCATGTCTTCAGCCGCGGTCCCTGGGGCGTCGGGATCGGCCACGGTCTCGAGCCCACCACCGCCAAGATGCGCGTCACGCGCGCCAAGGCGAACGTCGTGCAGGAGATCGACGGCCGGCCCGCCTTCGCGGTGTACCAGGAGCACGCGAGCAAGCGCGGCGTCGAGCTCTTGCCCGCGACGGCCGGTGAATATCTGATCGCCAACGAGCTCGGCATCATCGTCGCCGGCAAGGTCACACGCGCGCGCGCACCGCTCTCGGTGGGGAAGGACGGGTCTCTCACTTGCGCCGCAGAGGTGCCGCAAGGCGCGCAAGTGGCGATCCTCGACGGCAAGCCGGACACGATGGTGGCCGCCGCGCGGCAGGCCGCGGAGGAAGCGCTGCAGAACCTCCAGGGGCAGAGCCCGGCCGGCATCCTGCTCTTCGACTGCGTCTGTCGCGGCCTGATCCTCAAGGATGGCTTCCAGCGGGAGATCGACGCCGTCCGCGGCGTGATGGGCGAGGTGCCGGTCGCCGGCTTCCTCACCTACGGCGAGATCGCCAGCTACAGCGGCCGCATCGAGTCCTGGCACAACACCACCGCGGTAGTGCTGGCGATCCCGAAGTAGTCCCCCATGCTATAGGTGAGGGGATGTCGCGCGACGCCGTCCTCGTCACCGGGATCAGCGGCAATCTCGGCCGCGTGCTCGCGCGCGTATTGCACAAGACCGATCGAGTGATCGGAGTCGATCGCCGTCCCTTTCCCGGGGCACCGAAGGACCTCGAGGTCCACAACCTCGACATCCGCAAGCGCAAGGTGGAGGACTTGTTCCGGCGCGGCGACGTGCAGGCCATGATCCACATGGCCATCGTCCACGATCCCCGCTTGTCGCAGAGCGAGCACCACAGCTTCAACGTGCTCGGCACCAAGGCGGTGCTCTCGTTCGCGGCGAAGTACGGCGTGCGCAAGGTGGTGGTGCTCAGCTCGGCGACGGTGTACGGCCCGCAGCCGGGCAACGACAACTTCCTCACCGAAGAATCGCCGCTGCTCGGATCGGAGCGGTTCCCGGGGATCCGGGATCTGGTCGAAGTGGACATGTATGCGCAGCAGTACATGTGGAAATACCCGGAGGTGGACACCGTCATTCTCAGGCCGGCCCACATCGTGGGCCCCACGGTGAGGAACGCCCCCTCCACGTACCTGCGACTCCCGCGTCCCTGGACGCTCGCCGGATTCGATCCGATGGTGCAGCTCATCCACGAGGAGGACGTCGCCCACGTGCTGGCGCTGGCGCTACGGCCCGGGGTGCGCGGCGTGTTCAACGTCTGCGGGCCTGGCGAGCTGCCGCTCTCGGCGGTGCTGCGCGAGCTCGGACGGACGCCGATCCCCGTCCCACACTTGATCGCGCGGCCGCTGCTCGACAAGCTCTTCCAGTACCGCCTCGCCGGCTTTCCCTCCGCGGAGCTCGACCATCTCCAGTTCCTCTGCACCGTGGACGGGACGCGCGCGGAACGCGAGCTCGCCTTCCGCCCCGCCTATACGTTGCGCGAGACCATCCGCAGCGTGCTCGGAGAAGTGCCGCCGCGCATCCAGCTGGTGCCGCAGGGCTCTCATGGCGCCGCCGGGTCCCAGGGCGCGGCCTGAAGAGCGCGCGCTTTGTGGACGAGCGGCGCAACCGGCGGAGGCGCCCGCGCAGCCGCTTCCTCACAGGCGCGCTGCCGCTCGGGAGCCTCGAGCCGCGTCAGCGCCGCGCAGCGGTCGAGCAGAGCGAACGGATCCCGCGGTGAGGTCTGCTCGAAGCGATCGATCTCGCTCAAGAGCGCTCGCAGCGATGCGCGGTCGAGCTTCTCCACCGACCCGACGATGGAGCCGTAGGGGCGGAAGTATCGGTACTCGAGAGCCTCGCGCAGCTCCGCGAAGCGCGCGACGTCGCGCCGGACGAACACCTCCGTCGTATCGTCCCAGTACACGAGCGCCCAGCGCGGGCCGTTCAGCAGGCGGTAGCCGCCCAGGCGCTCGCGCACGCGCGTCGCAGCGGCCCACTCGCACCCGATTCCCTCGAGCAAGGACTGGAACTTCGCCGGCGATCTGTCCGCCTCCTGCAGCTCCCGCCAGGCCTCCGCTGGAATCGCCTGCACGCGCCCGTCGATGAATGCCGGAACCCCGGGGCGCGCCATCTCCAGGTAGCCGCCGTCCCGGAGCGCGTTGAATCCCGGTCCTTTGACGTGGTTCTCGTCGAGGAACTTCGCGGCCCGGACGGGGAGCGCCGATGCGTCCCAGGAGGGGGAGGGACGAAATGCGAGGACCGAGCGATCCAGGCGGAGGGAGAGGCCGGCGAGGACCGCGGCCGCGATCCCGGCGGGCGCGAACATGAGGCGCTGGGGCAGCCGGGCAAGGCCCCACGCGAGCGTCGGGGCCCAGACGATCTGGGCCTCGGAGACCATCCGTAACGCGCGAAGGCCGAGTGCGGCGAAAACCACGGTAGCGGCGAGCAACGCGGGCCGTTCGCGGCGGCGATGCAGAGCGAGCAGCAGCGTCACCGGCAATAGCAGGAAGAATGCCGGACGCGCGGCGAAGGACGGCGGCTCGAACTCGCGCAGCTGCACCACCTCGTCGACTTCGAGCAGGTGATGAAGCAGGTACTTCGCGTCGAAGAGCAGCCCGGGATTCGCCAGCAGCGCGAGACCGGAGCCCAGCGCCAGCCAGAGATCCGCCGGCCGCCGCGTGCGGTACCAGGCCTCGAGGCATTCGAGCCCGAGCACGAATGCGGCGAATGCCGCGCCCGCGTGCAGGTTCCCGCCCAGCGCGACGAGGGCCACGCAGATGGCCCGCTCGCGCGTTCCCCGCGGCGCCAGGGCGAGCACGGCGGCGAGCAGAGCCCAGGTCGCGACGTGAGGCCGGGGAACGAGGCGCGGAACGAGAAGGAGCGCGACCGCCGGCACGATCCAGGCCGACTCGCAGGCGAACGCCAGCGCGAGCACCGCGAGAGAGAGCAACGCGAAGGTGAGCAGCTGCAGCCCGAGCGCAGTGCCGAGCACCGCGCAGAGAACATCGTAGAGCCAGGAGGTGGGGTACCAGGGATGGTCGGCCCACTTCCAGGACAGCGCGTTCGTGCGCGGGATACCGGCGTGGAGGATCAGGCGTCCGACCGCCACGTGCCACCCGGAGTCGCTGTCGCTCACCGGGGCGAAGCAGAACGGACCGGCGAGCAGCAGCGCGCAGGCGAAGGGGACCGCGATCTTGCGCACGGCAGCAGAGTAGCAGCTAGATTCAGCGGGTGTCCGATTCCCTGCTCAGGTTGGAAGCGCCGAGCGCGGGGCTGCGCCTCGCGCTTTGCTCCGCGGCCGGGGTCGCCCGTTCGGCGAGCGCGCGGCATGGACTTGCCGCCGGGAGCGCCGCGGCTCTTGCGCAGGGGCTTACGGCGGCGCTGCTGCTCGCGGACCATCAGCGCACGCGGGTGGACGTTCAGCTCGAATGCAATGGTCCCTTGCGCGGACTGCTGGTGGACGCGGACGAGAGCGGGGCGGTTCGGGGGCTGGTTCGCGCCAAGGATCTGGAAGGCGGACCGCGATCGGAGGAGCCGACGAGGTTCGACGGGCGTCCGCTGCTGGCCTCGCCGCACGACGAGCGGGCCGGAGCGCTTTCCCTGATGTGCGCGCCGGCGGATGGACTGAGCGCGCATCGGGCGGCCTTTCCCTTCGCGGGCGCAGATCTGGGCGCTGCGCTCACGCTGTTCCTGCGAAGCGATCGCGAAGAGGGCGGCGAGATGGCGCTGGAAGTGCTCTCGTCCGCCCGCGAGCCTTTGCTGGCGGTTGCCGGGGCCCTGATCTCGCCGCTCCAGGCGGAGGACGCCGAAAAGGCACGGGTGCTGGGAAAACCGCTGCGCCAGGGCGGGCTCGCGGCCGCGCTCCGCTCGGGTGGTGAAGCGGAGCAGATCGCCGATGCGCTGGCGCGCGCTTTCGACCTGGGTCCTTTGCGCACCGTCATCGCGTCGGAGCCGAGGTTCGCCTGCCGCTGCTCGCGCGAGCGCGTGGTGCGCGCGCTGCGCTCGCTGGGCGCAACGCCTCTGCGCGAGATGGCGGAGAAGGACCGCGGCGCCCGGCTGACCTGCGATTTCTGCAACGCCGCGTACAGCTTCTCGGCGTCGGAATTGATCGCTCTTGGTCAGCCCTGAACGAGCTGCTTCAGCTTCTGCACCGCATGATGGAAGTTGACCTTGGCGTTGACCTCCGTGATCCGCAGGGTCTGCGCGATCTCCGCGAACGGCAGGTCGCCGTCGATGCGCAGCAGGAGGACTTCCCGCTGCCTGCGCGGCAGCCTGGCCACCGCCTCGCGCAGCGCCTTCTGCTGCTGGACCCGCGCGATGCGGGCCTCGGGATCCTCGATGGTCGGCTCGGCCTCGTGCTCCTGCGCCTCTTCCGATCGATCGAAGCGCGCGATGTCGCGCAGGTGGTTTTTCGCCAGGTTCACCACGATGCGGAAGAGCCACGATTTGAATGAGCCGCCGCGCCATCCTGCGGCGCGTTCGCTCGCGTTGATGAAGGCCCGCTGCGCGAGGTCCTCGGCGTCGTCCTCGTCGCGCGCGAAGCGGCGCGCGATGGCGAGGGCGGGACGCTGGTAGCGCCGCACGAGCGCCTCGAACGCCCTGGAATCGCCGGCGCGGAACGCGGCGAGAAGCTCGGCGTCGCTCAGGTCGCCCATCCGAGGCGCCCACCCTTAGCACGAAGGCGCAAACGAGCTTGCAGCCGGTTGTGAAATGCACTCTATTTCCGCGCGCATGCTCGACTTGAAGTGGGTGGTGGCGAATCTCGACGAAGCGCGCCGGCGGCTTGCGACGCGCGGCGGGGGCGCGGCGGAAGCCCTGGCGCCGATCGAGGCCCTCGCGGCGGAGCGCCGGCAGCTGATCCAGGCCAGCGAGACGCAACGGGCGGAGCAGCGGAAGGCGTCCGAGCAGATGCGCGCTCTCAAGGGCGAAGAGCAGGCCCGGCTTCGCGCCCGGCTCAAGACGCTCTCGGACGAGGTGAAGGAGAAGGAAACGCGGCTGAAGGACGTCGAGGAGCAGATCGATCGCGCGCTCCTGAACGTACCCAACCTGCCACACGAGACGGTGCCGGTGGGGACCTCCGAGCGCGACAACCAGGTGATGCGCGCCTGGGGAGACAAGCCCGCCATCGATTCCCCGCGCGAGCACACCGAGATCGGCGAGAACCTCGGGCTGCTCGACTTCGAACGCGCCGCGAAGGTGTCCGGCACCCGTTTCGTCTTCTACCGCGGCGCCCTGGCGCGTCTCGAGCTCGCGGTGGTGCACTTCTTCCTCGATTCCGCGCGGGAGCGCGGGTACCTCGAGCTGCTCCCGCCCTACCTGGTGAACGCGGATTCGATGCGCGGCACCGGACAGCTGCCGAAGTTCGAGGAGGACCTGTTCAAGACGACCGCCGGTTACTACCTCATCCCCACCGCCGAAGTGCCGGTGACGAACTACCATCGCGACGAGATCCTCGAAGGCGCCCGGCTTCCGTTGAAGTACACGGCGTTCTCGCCGTGCTTCCGCAGCGAGGCGGGCAGCTACGGGAAGGACACGAAGGGGATCATCCGGCAGCACCAGTTCCACAAGGTGGAGCTGGTCCGATTCGAGCGGCCGGAGAGCGCGCACGCGGCTCTCGAGGAGCTGGTTCGCGACGCGCAGGCCCCGCTGCAGCGGCTCGGGCTGCATCATCGCGTGGTCGCCCTCTGTACGGCGGATCTGGGCTTCGCTTCGGAGAAGACGTACGACCTCGAGGTCTGGCTGCCCGGCCAGAACGCCTACCGGGAGATCAGCTCGTGTTCGACGTTCGGCGACTTCCAGGCGCGGCGGGCGCAGATCCGGTTCCGCCCCTCTCAAGGCGACAAGCCGCGGCTGGTGGCGACGCTCAACGGCAGCGGGCTCGCCGTCGGACGCACGGTGGTGGCGATCCTGGAGAACGGGCAGCAGCGCGACGGCAGCGTGCTCCTCCCGGCAGCGATTCGCCCATACATGGGAGGGCTCGAGCGTCTGATGCCGGCGGCCGACAGGTAGGATTTTCGCCTCCTTGTCGCGCCCGCGCCCCGTGCGAACCGTCGTTGCATGGCGGAAGCATCCGAGTTGATTTCCGGTGACGTGCGTCACACCCCGCAGCGGGTGGAGAAGCCGTGGGGCTACGAGCTCATCTGGGCGCATGCGGAGCGATACGTAGGAAAAATTCTCCACATCACCGCTGGCCACGCGCTCAGCCTCCAGTACCACCGGCAGAAGGACGAAACCATCCATCTGCTCTCTGGGTCGATGCGGTTCGACTACGACCGCGGCGAAGGGCGGCGCGAGATCGAGCTGCGCGCGAGCGAGTCCGTCCGGATCCGTCCAGGGATGGTGCACCGCATGATCGCGCTCACTGACTGCGACGTGCTGGAGGCGAGCACGCCCGAGCTCGACGACGTCGTGCGCCTCGAAGATCGATACGGGCGGAAGTGATGGAGGTCCGGCCGGCCGAAGCGATCGCGTTGCCGGTTCCGCGGCCGGCGGTGCTCGCGCAGGATCTGGTCTGGCCGCTGCTCGTCGCGCTGGCGACGGCGGCGGCGATTGCGCCGTTCTGGGCGAGCGAGCTCCTCCCCTACCAGGACGGTCCCCAGCACGTCGCGGCCGTTCGCGTGCTAGCGGACTATCACTCGCCTGGGTTCGCGTTCGATCGGTGGTTCGAGCTCGATCTCGGGCGGCTGCAGTATCTCGGCTTCTACCTGCCCGCGGCGGCGATCGCGAAGGTCACCGGGCCGGACGCAGCCGTGCGGATCATGCTCTCGCTGATCGCGGTGGCGACGTCGGCAGCGTTCTGGATGCTCCTGGGCGCCTTCGGCCGTGATCGGCGCCTCGCCGTGTTCGCGCCGGCGGTGTTCCACACCACGCCGCTCTACCTCGGCTTCTTCAACTTCATCGAGTCCATCCCGCTCGCGCTCACCCTCCTCGCGCTCACCGAACGCGAGCTGCGACGACCCGCTCTCCGGCGGGCGGCCGTGATGGGCATCGGTGGCGCCGCGCTCCTCTGGCTGCATCCCAGCGCGCTTGCGTTCGCACTCGGAGGGAGCGGCGTGCTTGCCATCACTTCCGCAGAGCCGCGGCGGAGGATGGCCAGGGCGCTCGCGCCCTACCTGCCTGCCCTCCTGCTGCTCGGCGCCTGGGCCCTGCAGGCGCTGGCCTCGCGGGACGGTCCCGGCGCGCCGGCGCGGACGCCGCCGCACTGGTTGGGGCTCAAGTACCAGGTCCTCGATCTGCTCCGCTACGGCAACGTACTGGCGGGGACCTGGGACGAATGCTTCGTGCTGGCGCTGGTGGCGCTGTTCGGCGCGCTGATCGCCGTGCGTCCCCGTGCCGGCATCGAGAGGGCCTGGCGCCTGCCGCTGCTCGCTGCGCTTTCGCTCGCCGCCTACATGGTTGCGCCGTTCGACATCGGCTACATGGGGTACATCCACACGCGCGCGCTGCCCTTCCTGGTGCTGCTCGCGATCGCGTCGCCACCGATTGCGCAGGGGCGCAAGACGGCAGCGATCCTGATCGCGGTCGTGGCGCTGCAGATCTGCTATCAGGCGCAGGTGGCGAGGGCGTATCGCGCCTTCGACCGCGAGGCGCAGGTCACAGAGCTCCACCAGGTGCTGCGCGCGGCGGAACCGGGCAAGAGCCTGATCGGAATCCTCGACTCGACCCAAAGCCAAGTCATGCAGTTCCAGGCCTACCTCCACTTCGCCGCCTACTATGAAGTCCTGCGCGGCGGGCGCGCCCGCTACAACTTCGCGGAGACGCCCTGGACGCCGGTCCGCTTCCGGAAAGGGACCGAGCCGGTTTCGCTGCCGCGAAGCTGGGAGGTGAGAACGCTTCAGCTCGACATCGCGCGCGCGGTCTCCGACGAGGACTACGTGCTGGTGCGGCAGCCCGGTCCGCGACCCATGGGATTCGATCTGGTGGCGCAGGCCGGGCGCTGGTCGCTCTATGCTCCTGCAGCCCGCCGTTGAGCGGGGACGGCGGTGGAAAGCGGCTGCGGCAAAGACCAGCTGAAGATCTTGTTCATCCAGAAGTTCCATCCGGTGGTGACGCCGATCGCCACCGCATTGGCGACGTACGTGTTGATCCGGAAGAGCCCGACCTGCATTTCGAGCAGACCGACGCTGAGCGCCAGGCCGGCGGCGCAGATTCCGTTGAACTTCGCGAACCTGCGCAGCCGCGCCATCCCGTAGCCCTGCTTTTCAGCCAGGTCGCCGAACGTCCACAGGTCGTTCCAGAGGAAATTGTTGGCCATCGCCATCTCCGCGGCGACCAGCTTCGAGGGCGTCAAGGGCCATCCGAGGCGGCCCTTCAACAGCCAGAGGATCGCCATGTCGACCGCGACGCCGGAGAGGCCGACCGCGGCGAACTTCGCGAATCGCGGCGGCAGCAGCGCGAGCCGGAGGCGGACGAGGTGGCGGACGTACTCGACGTACACCTTGGCGGTGACCTTGCTCTGGCCGGCGGTGCGCTCCCGGAAGACGTAGCCGACCTCGGCGATGCGGTCGATCCGGCCGCGGCCGATCACCTCGATCAGGATCTTGTAGCCGAGAGGGCTCAGGACCGCGCCGGCGATCGCGCTTCGGCGCACCATGAAGTAGCCGCTCATCGGGTCCGAGACGCGCCCCACCACGCTGGGAAGCAGGCAGAGCCCGAGCAGTTGCGCTCCGCGCGAGAGCGCTCGGCGCAGCGCGCTCCAGTCGCTCATCCCTCCGCCGCCGGCGTGCCGGCTGGCCACGGCCAGATCGGCTCCTTCGCCGATCTCCCTCCATAGCCTCTCCACCACTTCGGGAGGATGCTGCAGGTCTGCATCGATGACGGCGAGCACCTCGCCGCGCGCCGCTTGCCACCCGCGGATCACGGCCGTGGAAAGGCCTTTCTCTCCTCGCCGCCGCATCACCCGCAGCGCGGGAAACCGGTCTGCCAGCCGCAGCGCGAGCGCCCAGGTTTCGTCCGGGCTGTCGTCGTCGACGACCAGCAACTCGTACGCCCCCGGGAGGCAACCGTCCAGGACCGCCGAAAGCCGGCCGATCAGCTCGGTGAGATTGCGCGATTCGTTGAACGTCGGGATGACCAGCGAGAGCTTTACGGCACCCGCCGGCCGAGCGCTCACTTCGAGGGCACCCGCTGGAACGTCGAGAACTGCGGGATGGCGACCGCCTTCGAGAACGTGGACCGCGCTCATGTGCCCCCTCCTGGTTGTGCGAAAAACCTTGGGGAGCGACCGCACTGTCTGCAACCCGACGAAATACGCAGGCGAGTGTGCAGGCAGGGGGCCCCACGGCCGCGTCGTTGCGTGGCGAGCGCCCGGGATCGAACTTCCCAGAGGCGTCGGTGTTGGCGGGACGGAGGGGGGCATGCGGGCGATCGATCTGGCGTGCGCGGCTGCGATCGTTCTCTGCGCCTGTGCGCCGACCGATCAGAACGGCGCTGGGTCGTTCGCTCCGCCGCCAACGCGCACGCTGACCCTCCACTCCGGTGGCAACGGGTCGGGAGCCGTTCGTTCAGCGGACCCGGCATTCGAATGCAGCGCGCAGTGCGTGCAGAACCTCGCGGCGAACGCGAATGTCCGGCTCACGGCCGTGCCCGCCAGCGGCTCCACCTTCGCTGGGTGGCAAGGCGCGTGCTCCGGGACGGCCGACTGCTCCCTCACCATGGACATGGATCGGGACGTGACGGCGAATTTCTCGACGCCGCCACCCGGCATGGCCCGCATCGACGTCGTACCGATCGGCAAGGGCTCTGGGCGCGTCACTTCGTCGCCGGCGGGGATCGACTGCCCGGCGGTCTGCAGCATCTCCGTGGCCGCGGGCACCAACATCTCGCTGACGGCAATGCCCGACGGGAGCTCCACCTTCGTGGGCTGGGGCGGCGCGTGCAGCGGCGGCGGAGGTTGCAACTTCAGCGCGAACGGGAACCAGACTGCGTGGGTGAACTTCGACCTGAAGACGCCGCCTGCACAGAGCTGCGCCGCGATCGCGCCGCCGGACGACGTGCCCATGCAGCAGTTCGTGCACGCGCAGGATGGCACATATTACGCGTGCTATCCCGGGCTCGGCGACGCGAACGGCACGCTGGCCTTTCCCAGGGCGTTCAACGACCCGAACAATCACGGTTCGGTGTTCGAGTTCGTCACCACGTCCAACGACCACCTGCGTGACCAAGGTGGATCTTCCGAGGGGCCACGGCCGCAGCAGCAGCCGTCCGG
>VBKQ01000144.1:0-3399 GCA_005879505.1 Deltaproteobacteria bacterium | reverse complement strand
CGAGCGCTCTCGCCTCCAGCGGAACGGTATACGGCACGGGCGTAGATCTCCTGGGCCGGGCCCTGGTCATCACCGATGGCCGCGAGAAGTTCGGCAAGGGAACCATCTCGGCGCAATGGTTCGAGCGCGACGGCAGGGCACTGACGGATGAATTCGTGCTCCTATCCGGCTTCAGCGCCGGAGAGTCGACGTGGTTCGAGACGTCCCCTCTGATCGGCTCCGGCCTGGCGGTGCGAAGGATGGACTACGCGTACTCCCAGATCGGCACCTACCACGCGCATGCCCTGGTCCTGGTGGCGAGCGGACAGCCATCGGTGCAGCCCGCGCCTGACTGGATGGTCGCCCGGCCGGACACGAGGCTGCAGATCGTCCGCGGCGGGCGCGCATACGCGGTCATTCCCTACGGGGCCAAGGGCGCGGCGTGCACCCAGCGGATCGAGGTGATGGCGCCGGACGGCAGCTCGTGCGGCGCGCGCGACTATCCCATCGCCGGCGGCAATTGCGATACGCATCAACTCTCGGTGGGAGCGGACGGGACCGTGATCCAGATGCTGCCGACCGCGATGGAGACCACGGATCCGATCGCGTTCACGCACACCTGTACCTGGCGGTGGTGGCCGGCGGCCCTGAAGTAGCGTCACACGTAACGGAAGACGAGCACCGCGATCGCGGCGGACACCAACGTCGCGCCCCAGAGCGGCGTGCCGAAGATCGCCAGCCATCCGAGGTGGATGTAGGCGGCGGACAGCAGGGAGACGAACAGCCGGTCGCCGCGCGTGGTCACGATGTGCAGGATCCCCCGGCGCGGCGCGCCGCCCGGAGAGCGCCACTCCCAGACCACCATGCCGGCGAGGAGCACCCCGATGAAGATGCAGAAGACGGCGGTCTGCCACGTCCACGCCATCCATCCCAGCCCGCTCGCCGTTCCTGCCATGGCGGTGCCCCTCAGACCCGGCCGAGGGCGAAGCCCTTGGCGATGTAGTTGCGCACGAAGTAGATGACGAAGGCGCCCGGGATGATGGTGAGCGCGCCCGCGGCGGCGAGAAGACCCAGCTCGTAGCCCGAGGTGCTCGCGGTGCGCGTCATGGTGGCCGCGATCGGCTTGGCATCCACCGCCGTCAGCGTCTTGGCGAGCAGCAGCTCGACCCAGGAGAACATGAAGCAGAAGAACGCCGCGACGCCGACGCCGGCGGCGATGGTCGGAATGAAGATGCGGATGAAGAAGCGCCAGAACGGGTAGCCGTCCACGAATGCCGTCTCGTCGAGCTCCTTCGGCACGCCCGACATGAAGCCCTCGAGGATCCACACCGCCAGCGGGATGTTGAACAGGCAATGCGCAAGCGCCACTGCGACCCGGGTGTCGAAGAGGTGGATCGCCGAATACAGCTGGAAGAACGGCAGCGCGAAGACCGCCGGCGGCGCCATGCGGTTCGTGAGCAGCCAGAAGAAGAGGTGCTTGTCGCCGAGGAAGCGGTAGCGTGAGAACGCGTACGCAGCCGGCAGGGCCACGGTCACCGAAAGAACGGTGTTCATGAGCACGTACGCGAGCGAGTTGAGGTAGCCGCCGTACCAGGTGGGATCGGTGAAGATCTTGCGGTAGTTCTCCAGCGTGAAGACCCGGGGCCAGAGGGTGAACGAGCCGAGGATCTCGTTCGTGTTCTTGAACGACATGTTCAGCAGCCAGTAGATCGGCAAGAGCACGAAGAGGATGTACAGGACCGGCACCAGCCAGACGAATCGCTTCATGTCACTCGGCCTCGTCTTTGGTCATCACCGTGTAGAAGATCCACGACAGCAGGAGCACGATGAGGAAGTAGATGAGCGACATGGCCGCCGCCGGCCCCAGGTCGAACTGCCCGAGCGCGACCTTCACCAGATCGATCGACAGCAGCGTGGTCGCGTTGCCCGGTCCGCCGCCGGTCAGCACGATGGGCTCGGTGTAGATCATGAAGCTGTCCATGAATCGGAGCAGCACGGCGATGGTCAACACGCGCTTCATCTTCGGGAGCTGGATATAGCGGAAGACCGCACCGCTCGAGGCCCCGTCGATCTTGGCAGCCTGGTAGTAGGCGTCCGGGATCGCGCTCAGACCAGCGTACGCGAGAAGGACCACCAGCGAAGTCCAGTGCCAGACGTCCATCGCGATGAGCGTGGCCCAGGCGGCGAACGGCTGCCGCGTATAGTTGTAATCGATGCCCACCGCGTTGAGGGTGCGGCCGAGCAACCCGATATCGGGTAGCGCGAGCAGGTTCCACATCGCTCCGACCACGTTCCAGGGAATGAGCAGCGGCATTGCCACCAGCACGAGGCACACCGAGACCCACGGTCCCCGGCGCGGCATCGCCAGGGCGATGGCAACGCCGAGCGGGACCTCGATGGCGAGGATGATTCCGGTGAAGAGCAGCTGCCGTTGCAGCGAATTGTGGAAGCGCTCCGAGTGCAGCACCGCCTGGAACCACTTCACGCCCTCGAAGAAGAAGACGTTCTCGCCGAAGGTCTCCTGGACCGAGTAGTTGATGACCGTCATCAGCGGGATGAGCGCGTTGAAGGCGACCAGCAGCACGACGGGAACCACCAGCCACCAGGCCTTCTGATTGGGCGTCTTCATGGCCGCGCGCCTTCGACGATCCAGCCGTCCGCGTAGAGCTGCGTGTGCGCCGGATCGAAGGACACGAAGGCGCTCTCGCCGGGAAGCTGCTCGCCCTCCCTCACCAGCAGCCTGATGGTCACGTTCTCGTGCTGCGTTTCGACGATGCGGTGACGCCCCGTGTCGCTGATCTTCGCGATGCGCACGGGGATCCCGGCGGCGGAGAATCGCACGAACTCCGGCCGCACGCCGATCTCGAGCCTTGTGCCCGGGGGCGTCGTCTTCGGCGGCGCGGCCGTCTCCACGGCGCGGCCGAACAGGCGCGGGGCGCCGCCCTCGAACGTGGCCGGCAGCACGTTCATGCCGGGCGACCCGATGAAGTAGCCGACGAAGGTGTGGCGCGGCCGCTCGAACAGCTCTACCGGAGTGCCTGCCTGCACCACGGTGCCCTCGTTCATGACGACGACCTGGTCGGCGAAGGTCAGGGCCTCGGTCTGATCGTGCGTGACGTAGATCATCGTGGTGTGCAGACGCTGGTGCAGTTCCTTGAGCTTGGAGCGCAGACGCCATTTCAGATGGGGATCGATCACCGTCAGCGGCTCATCGAACAGGATTGCCGCGACGTCCTCGCGTACCAGGCCGCGACCGAGCGAGATCTTCTGCTTGCCATCCGCAGTGAGTCCGGCGGCGCGGTGGTTCAAGGTCAATTCCAGGTCCAGCATCGCCGCGACCTGGCGGACGCGCGCGTCCACGGTCGCCTGCGGAATGCCGCGATTCCGAAGCGGGAACGCCAGGTTGTCGTAGACGGTCAT
>VBKQ01000180.1 GCA_005879505.1 Deltaproteobacteria bacterium | reverse complement strand
GCGGAGCGGTTGCTCACGTAGAAGCGCACCGCGCCTGAGTACGTCCGGGCCTGCGACGCCATGAACTCGAGGCGCACGGACATCCGCTTCCCCGGAGGCAGCGTGCGACCTGAGGGAACGATCCCTCCCGGCCAGCGGAACTCGGGCGCGCCGGCCACGATCTCCGGCTCGCCGACGATGCAGTCGTCGGCGGTCTGGTTGACCAGCTCGTATCCTTCGACGATCGGGACGAAGACCCTCTGCGCGCCGAAATCCACCGGATTGCCGGGCAGGACCGCCAGCTTGCAGGGCAGCAGGTCCCGGCCGATCGCCGCCAGGGGCACCTCCACGTGGGGGTGCAGCCCGTCGTTGGACTCGATCACCAGCGTGGCGTGCGACATCCCGGTGGTGATCGGCGTGAACGAGACCCGCAGATCGACGTTCGCCCCGGGCGGGCCCACCGTCATCGCGCCACCCTGGACCGCCCAGGTGCCGTCGTTGCCGTCGATCCACACCCCGGTGAGCACCAAGGGCACGACGTTCTTCGGGTCCACGCCGACGTTCGTCACCGTCACCGGCGCGGTGCGCGTCGTGCCGAGCGCGGTGGCCCCGACGAAGAGGGATTTCGGCAGCGCCTGCAGCACCGGGCCGATCCCGGTGCCGGTCATCGTCAGGATGCCGGGCCCGCCGTCGGAGGCGCGCAGCGAAGCCTGGGCCTGCTGAGCGCCGAGGTTTTGCGCATGGAATCGCGCCGTGCCGCTGATCGTCTCTCCGGGCGCGAGCGTGCGCGGAGGCTGGCCGCCGTCGAGGGCAGCCGTCAGGTCCGCGCTCCCGGCGAGCTCGATCGCCTCGATCGCGACCGGGCCCTTGCTGGTATTCGTGACGGTAAACCCCCGCGTGGCCTCGGCGGCGAGCCGCAGCTCTCCGAAGTCGATGGTCTGGGGCTGGACCAGCAGCAGCTTGTCGACGCCCCTGCCCGTGAGGGTGATCGATCGCGGCGAACAGGTCGGGCAGGGTGTGATCGAGATGGCCGAGCTGAAGCCGGCGACACGGTCAGGGCGGAACTGCAGGCGCACCACAATCGATTGCTGGGACGGGAGGACCTGCTCGCCCCCGGGGGCGACGGAGAACACCCCGTTGTCCAGCGGCGGCGCGACCGTGATCGCCGTCTCCGCCCGGCCGTCGCTGTTGGTCACCAGCAGGTCCTGCGTGGCGGTCTCGTTCACCACCACCGGGCCGAAGTCGAAGGAATCGCCCGAGAGCGTTGCCAGCCCGCGCACCGCGTGACCCCGCAGGTCGACGTCGGCACCGTCGCTCGCGGGCGAGTCGGTGACGATCTGCAGCATCCGTTCGTGCGTGCCGAGTTGCGGCGGGCGGTAGCGGACGGCGACGTCCACCGCGCTGCCGGGGCCGAGCGTCGCGGGCAATCCCTTGACCTCGAAGGCCGGGTCGGCGAACTGTGCGAGCTGTCCGACGGTCATGGAGACGAGGCCCGTGTTCCGCAGGACGATCCGGTTCGTCTGCTCCCTGCCGAGCGCTACGTCGCCGAAATCCAGCGTGGCCGGCGCGACCGTGAGGATGCCGCCCAGGGGACGGACATTGGACTGGCTTGCGCCGCCGCACGCCGCCGCCACCAGCAAGCACGCCAACGCCCGCTGTCGCATTCCACACCCCCGGGAACACCTCTCCGGGGCCGTGCATCTACACGCTCCGTGCCAAGGTGCGGGCGGGGGAGCGTGCGCTTGTAGGATAGGAAAGTCGTTGCCCAGCCGTGGAAGCCGCTGCCCCGGCGGGTTACAACGCTTCGCGCGATGACGGAAGAGTGGTTGGACCTCGGCGCCGACCCCGCCCACCTCGCCCGGGAGAGGGAAAAGGCCCGCGCGCTGCGCAAGACCGCTTGGTGGCAGCGGCGCCTCCAGCGCGGGGTCTGCGGGTACTGCGGAAAGACCGTGCCTCCGCGGTCGCTGACCATGGATCACGTGGTCCCGGTCGCCCGCGGCGGCCGCAGCGCCAAGGGAAACATCGTCGCCGCCTGCAAGGAATGCAACAACCGCAAGAAGCTGATGACCCCTGCCGAGCAGCTTCTGATGAAGCCTGTGGACCCTCCCAGCGAGGATTGATGCCTCTTTCGGAGAAGGACTTCCCCGTCGAGGAGCGCCGTCTGGGCAACGGGCTGCAGATCCGGCTCCTCCCGGATCGCTCGCTGCCGGTATGCACGCTCTACAGCTTCTTCCGCGTCGGTTCCCGCAACGAGCGCCCCGGCATCACCGGGATTTCCCACCTCTTCGAGCACATGATGTTCAACGGGTCGAAGAAGTACGGCCCGAAGGAGTTCGATCGACGCCTGGAAGCGGCGGGCGGCACCTCCAACGCCTACACGTCGAACGATCTCACCGCGTACTACGAGGACTTCGCCTCCGAGGCGCTGCCGCTGGTGCTGGATCTGGAAGCGGACCGGATGGCGTCGCTCCTGATCGATGACGCTTCCCTCGACCGGGAGCGGGACGTGGTGAAGGAAGAGCGCCGCTTCCGCACGGACAACGACATCGACGGGATGCTCGACGAGGCGCTCGGCGCGCTGGCCTTCCTCGCCCACCCCTACCGCTGGCCGGTGATCGGCTGGATGAGCGACATCGAGGCGATCACGCGCGAGGAGTGCGAACGATACTTCCGCACCTACTACGCGCCGAACAATTGCACGCTGGTGCTGGTCGGCGACTTCGAGCCGGCCGCCGCGCTGCGGGAGATCGAGCGGCTCTACGGCGGCATTTCCGCCGGCGACGGGTTGCCGAGAATCGCAACCGGAGAGCCGCGGCAGAAAGGCGAGCGCCGCGCGGTGATCCGCTATCCTTCGCAGGCGCCCGCGATGCTCGCCGGCTTTCGCGGTCCCAGCGGCCGCGACCCGGACTCCCTGGTGCTCGATCTCATCGAGGCCGCCCTCAGCGCAGGCGAAGGGGCGCGGCTCAAGCGGGCGCTGGTCTACGAGCAGGAGCTGTGCGTCGACGCGCACGTCTACTTCGCCTGGCGCATGGATCCCGGCCTGTTCGAGATCTCGCTCAAGCTCAATCCCGGCGTCGATCCGGACCGCGCCGAGGGCGCCCTCTGGGCGGAGCTGGCGCGCGTCTCCGACGAGGTGATGTCGGACCGCGAGCTCGATCGGGCGAAGAACCTGGTCCGCTCGCAGCTGCTGCGATCGCTCTCCACCACCAACGGCCGCGCGCACACCGTCGGCCAGATGGAGGTCATGCTCGGCTCCTGGCGCGCGATGCTGGATCTGCCGGACCGGTACGCCGCGATCGCCGCCGCGGACGTACAGCGCGTCGCGCGCAAGACCTTTCCGCCTCATCGCCGCAACGCGGTGACCTTGATCCCCGGCGAGGTGGAAGCGTGATCGCGCACGACGTCGAGCTGCCGCCCCTGCAGATCGAGAAGATGCCCTCCGGGCTCACGCTGCTGGCGGTCCAGAAACGTGGCCTCCCGCTCTTCCACGTGCGGCTCTCGCTGCCGGCCGGCGCGTGCGAGGATCCGCGGGGGAAAGCAGGATTGGCGCACTTCACGCTGGAGCTGCTCCGCCGGGGGACGCGGCGCCGCCCGGCGCAGGACGTCGACGAGATGATCGAGTCGATGGGCGCGCAGCTCTTCACGGACGTCTCGATGGAGGAAGGCGCCCTCGCGCTGACCGTGCCGGCAGAGCTATCCGAGCGGGCGCTGGATGCCCTCCTGGAGGTCGCCCTGGAGCCGGCCTTCGAGGAGACCGAAGTGGCCGCGGCGCGTCGCCGGACCATCGCGGCGCTGCACAGCGACCTGGACGAGCCGAGCAACGTCGCGGGCAGGGCAGTGGTTTCGCTCGGCTACGGACCAGGCCATCCTTATGGGCACCCCCCGCAAGGCTTTCGCCGGGACGTTGATACCTTCCAAAGAGAGGACGCACTGAGCTTCCATGCGACGCGCTGCCAGCAGCAGGGCGCCCTGCTTGCCGCCGTCGGCCAGCCCACCCCGCAAGAGCTGATCGAGCTGCTCAAGCGAAAGCTCGCCCAGTGGGAACCCTCCTGGCCGGGCCGCAGCCAGCGCAGCGCCCTGCAGTTCACGGCGCTCCCGCCCTCCCTGGCGACGCGCGCCGTCGTCATCCACAAGCCCGACGCGACGCAGGCGCAGGTGCGCATCGTGGCTCCCGGGCTGCCGCGGTCCACGCCGCGGTACGCCGAGGCCGTGGTGGCGAACACGGCGCTCGGCGGAGGCTTCACCTCGCTCCTCGTCGACGCGATCCGGGTCGACCGTGGGCTCTCGTACTCCGTCTCCACGCGTCTGCACATGAACCGGCGCGCCGGCCTGAGCCTGTTCTCGAGCTTCACCAAGAACGAGACCCTGCGCGAGCTGGTGGATGTCGCGCTGGAGAAGATGCGCGAATATGCGAATTCGGGCCCGACGCAGGACGCGCTGGAGAAAGCGCGCCGGTATCTCGCCGGGCTCTTTCCCCTCGGCCTCGAGAGCCACGAGGCGCTCGCCGAGCAGATCGCGGATGCGCTGCTCGACGGCCTCGGGTTGGAACACCTCAAATCGTACCGCAGCCGCGTCCTGGCGGTGACCGCGGAGCAGGCGCGTGAAATGGCAGCCGAGCTCTCGCCGGCGCGGGACGGCGCTCTTCTGATCGTGGTGGGCGAGGCGGAGGCCGCGCGGCAGGAGCTGAACGGGCTTTGTCCGATGGAGGTGCGCCAGCTCGAGGAGTTTGCTTGAGGCGCTTCAGAGCCCCTGCGTGAACGCGATTCCGACCACGACGTCGGGCGCGTTGGAGACCCACATCCACCTCATCACGCTCGCCTCGTTGTGGCCCGGCGTGAAATCCTCGCTGATCCAGGTGGAGAACCGGCCCCGGCGCAGGCCGATGCTGATCTGGTTGTGGGCGCGAAAGTCCGCGTACACGCCGCTCGAAAGCAGCGCATCCTTGCTGGGGTCGGCGCCGATAGCCGAGCGCCTCCAGCCTGGCTCGAGCAGGGGCGACAGCACGCGGTCCTCGATCAGCAGGGTCGAGCCGAGGACCTCCAACTCCAAGGACGCCTCCGCAGTGAAGTGCCAGGGTTTCGGCTGCAGCGCGGTCGGGGCGGAGAGGTCCGAGAACCGGCTCACGGCGGCGAGGGCGTGCAGGGTCGCCCACGAGGAGAGAGGCCAGGTGGCGACGAGACCGGCGCCCGCGTCCACCCCGCCGGACCCGCCCGCCCTGCTGAGCGAGCCGATGGGAAGTTTTAGATCGAGCCGGGCGGCGACGGCGACCGGGGCATCGAGAAGCGCGATCTGCGTCCGCGCCGTGAAGTCGCCGGGAGCGAGCGTGCCGGAATGCACGTCGAATGCCCGTCCGCCGACGTCGGCGTAGAGCAGCCGCACCTTGTTTCTTGGATACATCGAGCGCTGGTAGTTGAAGGCCCCGACGAGCGAGTGCCACGACTCGATGGGCGCATCGGTCCATCCGCCCCAGTGCTGCGTCAGCTTCCACTCGAGCGCCGTCCACACGTTCGGGAACCCTGGCCAGGGCGCCTTCAGTCGCAGTGTGAGCGCGTCCGCCTGCTCGTCGAGCTCCTGGTTCGCCCAGTCGTTGCCCCGCTGGAGCGTCATCGGCTCGTTCCAGGTATTGGCGACCGTCCAGCGAACGTCGATCTCCGGCCGGTCGATGGGCCAGGCATCCGCGGCAGTCATGTCGAGGAACAACTCGCGCAGAGGCCCTTGCGTGCGCAGCCCGAGCGGACCTCCGGTGGCGAGAAGGACGGCGACGACGGCGAGCACGCGTTCGCGAGCCTACCCCGAAACGGCGCCAGGTCGAACGAGTTGTTAGGGTTGCGCTGTGAGGATCCTGCATCAGGACACGCATGTTCTGGCAATCGACAAACCCGCTGGTTTGCTGACGGTTCCGGGACGGGGAGCGGAAGCGCCCGCGCTGTCGGTGCAGGTGCGCGAGATCGCGCCGGAGGCGATCCCCGTGCACCGGCTGGACCGGGACACCTCAGGAGTCGTCCTGTTCGCCGCCACCCGCGCCGCGCACCGCGCCCTGAATGCGGCGTTCGAGAGCAGGCGCGCGGAGAAGACCTATCTGGCGCTGGCCCGCGGCGACCTCGCCGAGGAACAGCGCGTCGATCTGCCGCTTGCGGCGGCTCGCGGCGGGCGCGTGCGGATCGCGGAAGGGGACGAGGAGGGCGCGCGCGAGGCGCAGACCCGCGTCGAGCCGAAGGAACGGTTCGGCAGGTACACGTTCTGCGCCTGCGTGCCACGGACGGGTCGGACGCACCAGATCCGCGTCCACCTGGCTGCTCTCGGCCATCCACTCGCGATCGATCCGCGCTACGGCGACGACCAGCCACTGCGGGTCGGGGATCTCTGGTCGGGGTCGCCGGACCCGGACGAGGTCGTGCTCGCTCGCACGCCGCTCCACGCGGCGGCGCTGCGCATCCCGCATCCGCGCGGCCAGGGATGGCTGTGGGTGGAGTCGCCGCTCCCGGACGACATCGCACGCTGCCTCGACCTGCTCCGCGCCGCCCGCCGCTACTCCGTACCGTGAACGTGCTCTCTCACTTGCCGTGGATGAGCGTCTTTACGTCGGCCTTGAAGGCGACCTGGATCTTGTCGCCCCGGACCTCCTGCACCAGCCCGATGCCGAAAGATGGGTGCTGGATGACTTCCTCGGGAACGTATTTCTCCCTGGCGGAGTACTTGCGGGCGCGGGACACGTCCTTGCCAGCGAGAAGCGCCTCCCAGCTGGTGACGGAAGGCCTTGCCTCGCGCCGGTCGCGGACTTCGCGAGGTTCCCAGGAGCCCTTCCGCGGCTCGGCGCCGGCGGAGCCGCGGTAGTTGTGCTCGCCCTGGCAGGTATTGCAGCGGACGCGCACGGGCTTGCCGCCGACCATCGCCAGGATGGTGTGTCCCAGGTTCATCTTGCAGCGCGTGCACCACGCGTCGATGTCGCTGCCGACCTTCCAAGCCGTCGCCATGGGAAGGCGGACCTTAAATCACAATGCGGCGAAGGTGCGCGCCGATTCGCGTGACGATCTCGTAATTGATGGTCTGCGCCCAGACCGCGAGCTGGTCCGCGGACACCTGCTCGTCGCCGTCGCGGCCGAGCAGGGTGGCCTTGATCGGGCCTTCGCCCTGCGCCGCCCGCGTGACGTCGATGACGACGTGATTCATCATCACCCGCCCGAGCACGGGGCATCTCTGCCCGTTCACCAGCGCGTGCGCCCGGGAGGAGAGCAGGCGCGGGTAGCCGTCGTAGTACCCCATCGGCAGCACTGCGATCCGCGTCGTCACCGGGCAGCGATAGGTGCAACCGTATCCGACGTAGCTTCCTGCCGGCAGCCATTTGACCAACTGGCTGCGGCAGCGCCAGGAGAGCACCGGCCGCAGCTCGGGCACTCGCCCCAGCAGCGCGCGGGCCGAAAGGCGCGTCTCGCTGCTCGCCCAGAGACCGTACAGGGAGATACCGATCCGGACCGCATCGTGCCGCGCCTGGGGCAACAGCAGCGCCGCGGCGCTCGCCGCGATGTGCCGCTCGAGGGAGCCCGCGCCGAGCGCCGCGCACTTCGCGGCGAGGCGCGGACGACCGTCCCTCGAACGCGCGGATGGCAAGGGCATCGCGAGCCTCGATCACGTAGAGGGCATCGCAAGCAGCGTGCGCGAGCGGCAGTACCTCGGCGAATCCGTGGCCATACGCGTTTCCCTTGAGGACGCCGCCCAGCCGCACGCCGGCGCCGAGCACCTCACGGAAGACGCCCGCATTGTGGGCCAGCGCGCTGGCGTCGATCTCGAGCCACGACGCCTCCGCTGAAAAGAGCCTTCCCATCGCCGGCGAGTGTAGTAGTGGTCTCCTCCGATGGCGAAAGAAGTGCTCGTGGTCGGCGCGGGATTCGGGATCCGCGCCCAGTTCTCGCGCGCCCCCAACGCCGAGGTGCGCCTCGGGCGCGTCGCCAGCGTCGATCTCGGCCGCAAGCGCATCTCGCTGGAGGACGGGACCCAGCTCGGTTGGGATTTCCTCGTGCTGGCCGGCGGCGCCCAGCACAGCTATTTCGGGCATCCGGAATGGGAGGAGTTCGCCCCGGGTCTGAAGACGTTGGAGCAGGCGACGGAGATCCGGCGGCGGCTCCTCTCCGCGTTCGAATCGGCGGAGCACGAGCAGGATCCGGCGGCACAACGCGGGCTCCTTGGCTTCGTGATCGTGGGAGGCGGACCCACCGGAGTGGAGCTGGCTGGCGCCATCGCCGACATCAGCCGGACGGTGCTGGTGCGCGATTTCCGCAAGATCGATCCGGCCAGCGCGCGCGTCCTCCTGCTCGAGGCGGGACCGCGCATCCTGCCGGCGTTCGCGGAGGAACTTTCCCGGCATGCGGCCGAAGATCTGCGAGCGCTCGGCGTCGAGGTGCGCACCTCCGCGGCCGTCACCGGCATCGACGCGCACGGGGTCAGCATCGGTGGCGAGCGCATCGAGGCGAAGAGCATCTTCTGGGCCGCCGGCGTGCAGGCCTCGAGCCTGTCGCGATCGCTCGGCGTCGAGCTCGATCGGGCCGGCCGCGTGATGGTGGATGCGGACCTCTCGATCCCCGGGCACCCGGACGCGTTCGTCATCGGCGACATGGCTCATCTGGACGAGCCGGAGCGGGGACTCGTGCCCGGCCTCGCGCCCGCGGCGATCCAGGAAGGAAAGGCGGCGGCGCGCAACATCCTCGCCTCGATCGCCGGGCGCCCGCGCAAGCCTTTCCGCTATCGCGACAAAGGGATGATGGCCACCATCGGCAAGCACAGGGCCATCGCGCAGACCGGCCCGATCCGGCTCACCGGATACCTTGCGTGGCTGGCCTGGCTGTTCATCCACATCCTCTATCTGATCGGGTTCAAGAACCGCCTCTCGGTGTTCGCGCAGTGGGTGTGGAGCTACGTCTTGTCGAAGCGCGGCGCGCGGCTGATCACCAACCGCGATTGGCGCCTGCCCTC
>VBKQ01000179.1 GCA_005879505.1 Deltaproteobacteria bacterium | reverse complement strand
CTGTACGAGGATCGCGATGGCACCTCCAACGGCGCCTCGCTGGGCGTCTTCGCCTCCATCCCGGCCTTCGACACCATCAAGGCCTCCGCGTACTACCTGCGCAAGAACATGAGGAACGGATTCGACGACGCGTTCCGCCTCGATGAGCGCTCCCTGCTCGCGGCATCGCTGGCTTACAAGGTGATGGGGCCGCTGTACTTCCGCGCGGACTTCAGGCGGCAGTGGGTGCTCTTGCCGGGACAGTCGCAGATCACCGCCGTCGACAGCTTTACCGCGGGGATGGCGACTTTCATCGCGTTCTAGCCGCTGCCGGACACAAGACAGGCTTTGCGGCTACGCCTTGGGCTGTACAATGAGTGACATTCGGGGCGTCTTTCCTTATCTTCCCGCCCCCATGTCGACGCCGAGGAAAGCGGCCGAGATCCGCGAGGCCTTCCTCCGCTTCTTCGAGGAGCGGGGACACAGACGAGTGAAGAGCTCCTCGCTCGTTCCACAGAACGATCCGACGCTGCTGTTCACGAATGCCGGCATGAACCAGTTCAAGGACGTCTTTACCGGGCGTGAGACCCGCGACTACAAGCGCGCCGTCTCTTCGCAGAAGTGCGTCCGCGCCGGCGGGAAGCACAACGACCTCGAGAACGTCGGCTTCACGGCGCGCCATCACACCTTCTTCGAGATGCTGGGGAACTTCTCCTTCGGCGACTACTTCAAGAAGGAGGCGATCGCCTGGGCCTGGGAGTTCGTCACCCGGACGCTGGCGCTGCCCGCCGAACGGCTGGTGGTCACGGTGTTCCGCGACGACGACGAGGCAGAGAGCCTCTGGAGGTCGATCGGCGTCCGCAAGGAGCGCATCTTCCGGCTCGGCGAGAAGGACAACTTCTGGGCCATGGGCCCTACCGGGCCATGCGGACCTTGCAGCGAGATCCACCTCTACCGTCTCCCGGGAGGCACGCAGGCCAAGATCGACGAGCATGCCCATCGTTTCTTCGCCCTCGATCAAGCCGAGGAGCTGGGCAGCGATTCCTGGATGGAGCTGTGGAACCTGGTCTTCATGCAGTTCGAGCGCAAGGAACCGGATGGGCCGCTCAACCCGCTACCCAGACCCTCGATCGACACCGGCGCCGGTCTCGAGCGCGTGGCGGCCGCCGTGCAGAACGTCCCCTCAAACTACGATACCGATCTGCTGCGGCCGCTCATCGACGAAGCGGCGCGCATCTCGGGCAAGACCTATTCGCCGACCGAGGCCGTCGACGCGCGCGGTCCTTCGGCCTCCATGCGCGTGGTCGCGGATCACTCGCGCGCGGCAGCATTCCTGCTGGCGGACGGGGTCCTCCCGGCGAACGAGGGGCGCGGCTACGTGCTGCGGCGGATCATGCGCCGGGCGATCCGCCATGCCCAGCGGCTGTCACCGGATCCGGTCCTCTACGCGAAGGTCTGCGCAGAGGTGATCGAGCTCATGGGCGACGCGTATCCCGAGCTGGTGGAGTCGCGCGTCCGCATCGTCGATACCGTCCAGCACGAGACCGATCTGTTCCTGCGCACGCTCGATCGCGGCAACGCCATCCTCGCCGAGGAGCTCCGGCGCAGCAAGCGGGTCTCCGGCGACCTTGCTTTCAAGCTGCACGACACGTACGGGTTCCCGCTCGATCTGACGCAGGTGATCGCCGCCGAGAGCGGAGCGAGCGTCGACGTCGACACGTTCGAGAAACTGATGGAGGAGCAGCGCGGTCGCGGCGCGTTCGCCGGATCCGGCGAGGCTGCCATCGCCGACGTGCACAAATCGCTCGCCACCGAGGTGGGAGAGAGCGAGTTCCTCGGGTACCAGCAGGTCGCGGCCGAAGCGACGCTGAAGGCGATCCTGGTGAGCGGAAAGCGGGTCTCGAAGATCTCCACCGGAGAAGAAGGCGAGCTGACGTTCGATCGGACGCCGTTCTACGGCGAATCCGGTGGACAGGTCGGCGACACCGGGTTCGTCACCAGCAGCTCGTCCCGGGCGCAGATCCTCGACACGCAGAGGCCGGTCCAAGGACTGATCGTCCACAAGGCCAAGGTGCTCGAGGGAGCCTTCACCGTCGGGGAGAAGGTGGAGCTGATCGTCGATGCCGAGCGGCGCGCGGGTCTGCGCCGCAACCACAGTGCGACGCACCTGCTGCACCGGGCGCTGCGCGAGATCCTCGGCGAGGGCGTGAAGCAAGCCGGGTCCGTGGTGGCCCCCGACTATCTGCGCTTCGATTACACCGCCTATCAGCCGCTCACCGACGAGCAGCGCCTGCAGATCGAGCGGCGGGTGAACCAGCTCGTATACGAGAACCACGAGGCCCGGACGAAGGTGATGGATCCCGAGTCGGCGCTGAAGTCGGGGGCCCTCGCGTTCTTCGGAGACAAGTACACGCAGCTCGCCAAGGTGCGCGTGTTGCAGATCGGCCCGTCGATCGAACTCTGCGGCGGGACACACGTTTCCCGCTCGGGCGACATCGGCCTGTTCAAGATCGTCAGCGAAGGGGCGATCGCCGCCGGCGTTCGCCGCCTGGTCGCGGTGACCGGACCGGAAGCGCTGAACCTGGTCCACGAGGAGGAGCAGCAGCTCTCGCGCGCTGCGGCGGCTCTGCGGGCGTCGCCCAAGGATGTGGCGGTGCGCGCGGAGCAGGCGGCCAGCCGGATCCGCGATCTGGAGCGCGAGTTGGAGGCGCTGCAGCGGAAGCAGGCTGCGGCAAGATCGAGCGAGCTGGCGCAGGGCGCGCGCGAGGTCCATGGCGTGAAGGTGCTTGCCGCGCGCCATGACAACGGCGAGCCGGAAGCGATGCGCGAGCTGGCGGACAAGATACGGGACCAGCTGAAGAGCGGGATCGTGGTGCTCGGGGGTGAGAAGGATGGGAAGGCCACGCTGCTCGTCGCCGTGACGCCCGATCTTTCCAAGAAGTATCCCGCGGGAAATCTGGTGAAGGAGCTGTCGAAGACGCTCGGCGGCCGCGGCGGCGGAAAGCCCGAGCTGGCGCAGGCGGGCGGCGGAGATCCGGCGCGGCTCGATGCCGCGCTGGCGCGCGCTTACGAGCTGATCTGAAGCCAGCCTGCCAGGACCCGGTCGGCGTGCGCGCGGTCCGGCGCCTGGATTCGCACGCGCTTCTGCCGGCCCGTTTTGCCGCTGAGAAGGACGCATCGCCGAAGCGGCACGCGCAAGGCCTCTGCCAGGAACTGCAGCATCGCCTCGTTCGCGGCCCCTTCGATCGGCCGCGCGGCGATCCGGATCTTGATCGCTTCCCCGTGGATCCCTTGTACTTCCGTCGTGCGCGCGCCCGGCTGCGCCCGCAAGCTGATCTCGAGATCGGGACCGATCCATCGATAGGCGGACACGCGCGTTCCTTCGATCGGGGGCCGCTGCCAGGTCCGATTCTGGCACCGCGGCCGCGCTTTGGGACCCCCAGTTCCGGACCAGTCCCTCGTAGCCGCGGCGGCATGGCAGCTGCAACCCGGGTCCGTCGCCGCATCTGCGGCGCATTCCCCGGGAGACGCCATGCACGACGAGAGGCTCTTCTCCGCAGGACGCGATCCGCTGCGCTACATCGACGCGCGGTTCGAGCCGGTGGATCCCATCTTCGACGCCGACGAACCGGCGCTTCCTTTCTTCCGGCGGAGAAAACCTCGCTCCAGCGCAGCTGCGGCGGCGGCGATCGCGGCGTCGCTCGCCTGCGGCGGCGGAAGCCAGCCGGCGGTCCCGGCTCCGGACGCGATCCTCGTCCAGCTCGAGCGCGGCGCGGCACCTCCTGCGGGAACGGCGCGGCAGGACGTCGGCCCACCGATCGTACCGCTGCCCTCGGTTTCCTCCGACGGAGAGGCGCCGTTGCTCCGCGTTCCAATCGACCCGGGGGCGGATCCGGCAGCCGCCGCGGAGCAGGCCGCCGCAAACGCCGGAGTTGTCTTCGCCGAACCCATCTACGTCTACCCGCCCAGGCGCGTCCCGAATGATCCGCGTTATGGCGACCTCTGGGGCCTGGAAAAGATCGGTGCCCCGGCTGCGTGGACGCGAACCACCGGCGAGCGCCGCGTGGTCGTCGCTGTCGTCGACGACGGGGTTGCGCTCGATCATCCGGACCTCGCGCCGAACATCTGGCGCAATCCGTCGGAGCTGGAGAGCAATCGCCAGGACGACGACCTCGACGGATACGTGAACGACGTGAACGGTTGGGACTTCGTCGACGACGACAGCGATCCCGGTCCGGCTGCTGCGGGCGAGGAGCGCTGGCACGGGACGCACGTGGCGGGGACCATCGGTGCGGCTGGCGACAATCGTATCGGCATCGCCGGCGTGAGCTGGAAGGTCTCTTTGATGGCGCTGCGCGCCATCGGACGGAGCGGCGGCCGCACGGATCATCTCGCAAGGGCGATCGACTTCGCCACCGACCACGGGGCGCGGGTGATCAACGCCTCCTGGGGAGGAAACGGAACCAGCCAGGCGATCGCGAACGCGATCGCGCGCGCGAACCGCAAGGGAGTGCTGTTCGTGGCCGCCGCGGGGAACGACTCCGCGCCGTCGCCGTCGTTCCCCGCGAACCTCGCACTGGACAACATCATCTCCGTGGGAGCGACCGGACCCGACGATCGGCTCGCAGCCTTTTCCGATCGTGGCGCGATGGTCGCCGCTCCGGGGGTCGGCATTCTCTCCACCACCGCTCCCGGGCGGTACGAGAGCTACGACGGGACGAGCATGGCAGCGCCGCACGTCGCCGGCATCGCCTCCCTGTTGTGGGCGTCTCATCCGAACGCGACCGTGGCGCAAGTCCGGAAGGCCATCCTCGGCTCGAGCATCCCGGTCCGTGGGGTCCAACACGGCCGGGTCGATGCGGCGCGGGCGTTGGCCGCGCTCGACCAGGAGACGGCAACGGACACGGCCGGCCTGAGACTGTCGCGCGAGGAGTTGTCGTTCGCGGTCCGGCCCGGCAGGTTCCCCCGGACGCAGACCATCACGGTCCATACCGAAGGAGGCGGTTCGACCGCGTTCACCGCGGCGGCGGATGCGAAGTGGGTCCTCCTCAGCAAGACGGAGGCGGAGACGCCGGTCCGGCTCTCCGTCCGAATCGATCCGTCAGGGCTGGCGGCCGGCAGGAACGAGGCGCACGTGGCCTTCACGGTAGACGGGAAGACGGCTGCGAGGCTGACCATCGCCGCGCAGGTCGGAAGCGCCCCGCCCCTGTCGGTCCAGGGAGACGGCTGCGAGCTTCGCGACGGCGCCGTGCACGCGCGGGCGGGAGCAGGTTGCGCGCTGGCATCCGTGGATGGCGACACGGCCGCCGTTCAATGGATGCTGCCCGATGGGGCACAGGTGCCCGGCGGACGCATGTACGGTCAGTTCGTTCGCCGTGGTGAGTTCCAGGTGGTGCTCAGCTCCGATGACGGGGTGACGGACGCCGTTCCCGTGGTCATCGAGTGAGCCGTTCTGTGCGATCGTGCGCGCGATGCCGGCGCGACAGCTTTGGGCCTTCCTCAGCGAGAATGACTTGCGGGAGCTGATCGGCCAGATCGCGGCGCGCGAACCGGGCCTCGCCGTAACGCAGGGCCGGTACTTACGGGGGGACCCGCGGGCGCTCCTCGGGGATCCTGCGGCGCTCGAGCGCCGCGAATCCCTGCCTGGCGAACGCCGCATCTACCTGCTCCACCGCAAGTACAGCGCCGACATCGTCGCTCACCTGCAGCCGGCGGGGCCGTTCGCAGGTTGGTCGCAGATCGACGAAGAGAAGACGGACTGCATCGTCGTGCGCCTGAAGGAGACGCCTGCTGGCCAGCTGGAGCCAGCGCGGATCTATGCCCACGTCACCTGGTGGCGGGCCGCGGACAAGGTGCGCAAGAGGCCCATGTTCTCGATCTGGGCGAGCCAGACGCTCAAATGGATCGCCGCGCGACTCCCTGCGACGTCCGCAAAGATGATCCGCGTCGGGCCCGAGGCCCTGGCGGAAGCCAAAGCAGGACGGCTGCGGCTCATCTATCTGTATCGGACGATCCCCCCTTGACCGCTCCCGGTCACGGACACCTGAGGGCCCTAGACGTCGAGCGTCAGGTACCCGACCGGCTTCTCCAGACGCCGCAGCACCGGCAATGCGACGTTGATCACCGGCACGCCACCACGGGTCGCTCCGCGCAAGGTGCCACGGTGGGCGTGCCCGTGGATGGCCATGTTCGGCCGGAGCTGATCGATGGGGCCGGAGAGGCGGGTCGCGCCGAGGAACGGGAAGATCTCGAGCGGCTCGCCTTCGAGCGTCTGGCGGCAGGGCGCGTAATGCAAGAGCGCGATGCGATGCCGGGTCCGGAGCTGGAAGAGGGCCTTCTCCAGCTTCAGCTCCTCAGCGATGCTCGCGTCGACGAACGCCTTCATCGCCTCCTCTCCGAAGCGCTGCAGCTGAGCCACCTCGAATCCACCGGCGAACCCTTTCACGCCGGCCACGCCGAGATCGTTGAGCGCCCAGGGATCGCCGTCGAGGACGTGCACGCCGGAGCCGCCCAGGATCGACTTCACCTCCTCGCTCTGGCCGGATTCGTAGTCGTGGTTCCCGAGCACGGCGCACTTCTCCATCTTCACCTGCGACAGCTCCTCGGCGAGCCAGCTCGCCTCTTCCCGGGTCCCGTGATCGGTCAGATCGCCCGCGAGCAGGAGCACGTCGGCCTCCTGGTCGACTCCGCGGAGCGCGACGGCGACGTTGCGGCGCGTATCCGCCCGGCAGTGGAGATCACCGACTGCGGCGATGCGCATCTTCCCTTCCTCGTTCCGGGTACTTCACCGGGTACGTCTGGTCGCCGGTCCATCCTGGCGATTCCGTCTCCCGGGCGTCCCGATATCCCTCGACGTTGGTCTCGTGCAGATACTGCTGGCGGGAGAGCAGCGGCCCCCGGCAGATCCGCTCGCCGCCGGCGGGCTCGTCTTCGCGCAGCTCGAGCCGGCGGATCAACTCG
>VBKQ01000529.1 GCA_005879505.1 Deltaproteobacteria bacterium | reverse complement strand
CCCGCACCGTCAACGTGGCGCTGCTGCTGGATCGCGACGGCTCGAAGGAGTTCGATCATCTGCTGGCTCCGTTCCCTGCCCTCCGCGAGCGGCTCGCCGGTGCGGGCTTCGATTCCGAGCTGCGCGGGGCCGGACCACTGCTGCAGAGAGCGCGCGCGAGGTGGGCGGAGCGGCTCGCCCTCGTCGGGGACGCCGCCGGATACGTCGACGCCATCACCGGGCAGGGGCTCTCCCTCGCCTTCGCGGCCTCGACCGTACTGATGGACACGCTGCCGGCTGACCTGTCGGTCGATCTCGGTCCGGCGCTGCGCCGGTACGACGCACGGCTGCGCACCCGGTGGCTACAGTATGCGCTGCCCGCACATGCGCTGGTGGCACTCTCCCGAAGGCCGGCGCTGCGGCGCGTCGCCCTCCGGTCGGTGTCCGCGATCCCCGGGGCTTTCGGCGCCCTCGTGCGTCTAGTGGCGATGGCCTGACGCCCGGGTTGAATCCTGAACCGAAATTCCCGCGGTCGTGCGAATGTTTGCGGATCATGGAAAAGAAGCGCTCGCCCTGGATCCCGCTCGCCGTCGTAGCGGTCGCGATCGCCGCCGTCGCGATCTGGTACGTCCGCCGCACTCCGGAGGAGCCGCCGGCCGTCGCCCAGGCCCCCTCCGAGCCGGCCAAGCCAGCGGACGCTCCCCTTCCACCGCCGGCGAAGAGCGACCCCCAGCTGCGCAAGGACCTCGGTTCGCTCTCGTCGCTGCCGGAATGGGCGCAGTGGCTCGGAGTGTCAGACCTGCTCGACCGATTCGTGGTGATCGTCGACAATGTCGCCGAGGACGTGAACCCGCGCAAGCAGCTCGACTTCGTGAAGGTGGCCCCGCAGAAGACGGAGAAGCTGAATCCCTCCCGATACGACCGCATCGCCGACGTGATCGCGTCGGTCGACGCCAAGGGCGCTGCGCAGGTGGTGCGCGAGATCCATCCGCTGCTCGAGAGCGCGTATCACAAGCTCGGGTATCCCGACCGCAGCTTCGATCAGGTGGCCGGCAAAGCGCTGAAGCGGATCATCGACGCGCCGGTCCTCGACAAAGCGCCGCGCCTGGTGCCCAAGGGAGCGAACTTCGCCTACGAGGACGAAAAGCTGGAAGCGCTCGGGCCGGTCGAGAAGCTGCTGCTGCGGATGGGGCCGCGCAACACGCGACTGATCCAGACCAAGGCGCGCGAGATCGCCGCCGCCCTCGACCTGAGGGTGGCAACTCATTAGAAGGCCTGCCTGATCGCCAGCGCGCCGCCCTGGTCGAACAACCCCTTCGTCGACCAGCCGACGCCGAACCAGGCATCGAGCTGGAATTCGTCGATGAGCAAGGCGTGGAAGCCGAGCCCGACGGCATTCGCGAAGGTGAGCTCCTCCTTCTCGGTGACCCGGTCGATCGCGCCGTACCCGGCCACGTTGTGGAAGATCCCCAGCTTGATGACGTCGCGCAGCAGCGAATAGCGGAACTCGAGCTGCAGGCCGCCGTACTTGCGCGCGTATTCGTTGCTGAAGGGCCCGCGCAGGACGCTGCCCCCGATCGAGGCCTCCTCGGGAAAGAGGATGAAACCGGTGCGCGAGATGCCCCGGGCCTCGACCCAGAGCTCGTTCCATCCGAAGGAAAACATCTTCTGGTACCAGCCCGCCAGGTGCAGCGCGCTCTCTTGTCCCTCGTGCGGCGGCCCGTATACGCGGGCATCGAGCCCGAGCAGATGATGCCGGTCGCGCCGGATGGAATCCGGATCGAACGTCAGCTCCAGCGCCATCTCCGCGTACTGCCGCGTGTGAGCGAAGGCGTAGGAGGAGGAGAACATCGACCCGGAGGCGGGCTCGACCGAGAACAGCAGGCGGCGAGCCACGCCTCCGCCGAGCGAGGTGCGGACGTACGG
>VBKQ01000528.1 GCA_005879505.1 Deltaproteobacteria bacterium | reverse complement strand
GTGCCGGGGCTGGCGCGCTGGCGATGCTCGCTCCCTTCGGCGGCGAGCGGATCCCGCTGCTGTCGTTTCTCGCCTTGCCTCCCGCCGCCTGGCCGCAGCGCTTCCTCGGTCCGCTCGCCGGCTACATCGGGTGGAGCGCGCTGGTCCCGTTCGCGCTGGCACTGCCGGCGCGGCTCGCATCGCATCCGCTGCGAAATGCGTTCGGCGCGGCCGCCGCGGGGCTCGCGTTCGGATGGTCCGGGACGCTCTTGCATGCAGCGATCTGGCGGACGGTGGCGCTGCCTTGGATGCCGGCGTTGCTGGTGCCGTTCTGGCTGCTGGCGAGCGCCCTCATCGCCTGGATGGCTGGACGGGGGCTGCTCTCGAGGGAGCCTCTGCGATGAAAGTGACCGGCACGGTTGAATTCGTCGATCTGGAAGGCGGGCTCTGGCGCCTGACCGCCGATGACGGCACGCGCTACACGCTGATCGGCGCGAAGGGCGATTTGAAGTCGGCGAAAGGATCGCGGGTGGAGGTCGAGGGCTCGCTCGACGAGGGATTCGGGATCGGGATGTCGGGCCCCCAGCTTCGCGTGGCGCGGGTCCGGAAGCTCTAACTGGCTCCCCGCAGGGCAAGCACCAGCCGCAGCCCCCAGATGACCGCGGCGATCCAGGTGAGGCCGAGCGCCGCGGCTGCACCCCTTCCAGGCCCTCCCGGCAACTCTTCCGCGTCGTCGGGCATCGGCCGGCGCAGCAACCGCGCCAGCTGACACGCACCGTCGACGAACAGCGTCGCGCCGAGCGCGAGCACCTCTGGAGGCGGCGGGAGATCCGGATCCTCCAATCCGAGAAGGAACGCGCCGCCGGCGATACCGTTGTTCACCGCGTGCCCGATCACCGCTGCCCAGAGCGATCCGCTCCACCAGCGCAGCACCGCGAGGAACACCCCGATCTCCATCAGTCCGATGAATCCCACCGCATCCATGTGCAACAGGGAAAAGAGCGCGCCGCTCACCAGCAACGCGGCGAGCGGGCCCCAGCTCCGGCGCAGCGCCGGAAGCGCGAATCCGCGGAAGAACAGCTCCTCGCCGAGGGGCGCGGCGAGCGTCACCGTGACCAGCATGGGGATTGCGTTGGCGCGAAAGACGGTATCGAGCAACCGCTGCTTGGCGTCGAAATCGTCCACCACCGCGCGGGGCAGCAGGCTGTGCGCCATCCAGGTGAGGAATGACACCACCGGCTGATTCGCGGCTGCGAGTCCCACGGCGACCAGGACATGCTTCCAGGAGACGCGTCGCAACCCGAGCCAGGGAGCGAAGCGGATCCCGGCGACGCCCAGGACGAACGCCGCGGGAAGCGCGATCGCCAGCGCCTCCGTGATCCAGAGGCCCTCCACCAGCCCGTGTTGCTGCGCGGGTGCGCCGATCGCGAGCATCCCGAAGAGAAGCGCGCAGTACGCGAGGATGGCGCTTCCCCAGCCCAGCTTGCCCGGCGGCGACATGAGCGGCGCCCCATACCACGTCAGGTTCGCCATTTCACGCCGATGGATGCACCGGCTGCGCGCCGCCATTAGGCTAGCGGTTGAGGATGGGCGACGACGAACACGTTCCGCAGGGCCGGCTGCGCAGACTCAGCCGGCTCGCGTACCTGACGGCACGAACCACGGGCGATCTCCTGGCGGCGCAAGCGCGGCGCAAGCTCTCCGCCGCCGGCGGTCCCCGCGACGATCTGCGCAAAGCCGGCGAGCGCATCCTCGCCACCCTCGGGGAGCTCAAGGGCGCGGCGCTCAAGCTCGGGCAAGCGCTCGCGATGGATCCCGACGCGCTGCCCGAGGAAGCGCGCAGCGTGGTCGCGAGGCTGCTCTCCCAGGCGCCGCAGCGGATGGAGCTCGCGCAAGTCGCCGAGGTGGTGCGGGCCGAGCTCGGGCGCTACCCCGACGAGCTGTTCGCGCACTTCGAGCGCGAGCCGCTCGCCGCGGCATCTCTCGGCCAGGTCCACGCGGCGCGCCTGCTGGACGGCAGGGAAGTGGTGGTGAAGGTGCAGTACCCCGGCGTGGAGAAGGCGCTGCAGAACGATCTCGCGAACGCGGCCGTGCTGGTCCGCGGCTTCGCGCTGGCCGGCGACGCGCTCGACGGCCGCCCCTACTATGACGAGTTGCGGGCGGCGCTCCTGCGCGAGCTCGACTACGGACAGGAGGCGGCACAGGCCGATGCGTATCGGCAGGCGGCGGCGCGCTATCCCGAGCTGGTGGTGCCCGAGGTCGTGTACGAGCGCAGCGCGCGGCGTGTCCTTTGCCTGCAGCGCATTCACGGCCAACCGCTGCTGGAGCTCATGGAATCCGATGCGTCGAGCGCCGAGCGTTTCCGCGTGGCGCGCCTGCTGATCTTCGCCATCTGGGGCCCCTTCTATGCGGCGCGCCTGGTGCACTCGGACCCCCACCCGGGCAACTTCTTCGTCCTGCCGCGGGGCAAGCTCGGCGTCGTCGACTTCGGATCGACCAAGATGCTCTCGGAGCGGTTCGGCTCGGTCTATCGCATCTTCCTCGAGGAGAACGCCGCGGGCCGCGTTCACCCCGACGTCGGGCCCATGCTGAAGAAGGCGGGTTTCCGTTTCCTCGGCGACGACGAGGAGGACGCGTTCGAGCTCTGTCAGAAGCTCGCCGACATCGTGCAGCGCCCGATCCAGAGCGACGAATACGATTTTGGGTCCGAGGGGCTCGTGCAGGACTTGAGAAGGGCCTTCCGCAGCGATCCTCGCGCCGGCTTGACGATCAAGCCGCCGCCGGAAGCGCTGCTGTTCTACCGTTCGGCGGCGGGGCTCGCGCAGGACCTGCGGCTCCTGAAGGCGCGCGGATCGGTGCGCGCGGTGCTGAAGGAGATTCAGGAGCGCGGGAGCGCGTGGTAAAGCCTGCCGCCGTGGATCGCCTCCAGCAGCTCGTCGACAGCCCGGGGCAGGTGGCCGCCTGCGTGGACGACGTCGCGCGCAGCAGCAGGATCGGGCTGGACACGGAGAGCAACGGGTTTCACGCCTATTACGAGAAGGTCTGCCTTCTGCAGATCTCGACGGAGCAGGCGGACTGGGCGATCGACACGCTGGCTCTCGCCGTCGCGCCGCTGTTGCCCCTGCTCGCCGATCGAGCGCGCGAATGCATCCTGCACGCCGCCGAGTACGACGTGCTCTGCATGAAGCGTGATTACGGATTCTCCTTCGGCCGCATCTTCGACACCCATGCCGCCGCGAAGACGCTGGGGATCGAGAGGGTCGGCCTGCACGACCTGCTGGCGGATCAGCTCGGGGTGCAGCTCGCCGTCGACGAGCAGCGCAGCGACTGGGGGAAGAGGCCGCTGTCGCCGGAGCAGCTCGAGTACGCGTTCGCCGACGTCCGCCACCTGCTGCCGCTGCGGGAGAAGCTCGGCGAACAACTGGTTGCGCGGGGACTGCTCGCCGAGGCCGAGGCCGAATTCGCGCGCCTGATCGCGAAGGAGCCACGGCCTCGGGAATTCGATCCGGAAGGATGGCGGCGGATGAAGGCGGC
>VBKQ01000178.1 GCA_005879505.1 Deltaproteobacteria bacterium | reverse complement strand
CGCGGCCACCGGGTGCGCAAGGAGTATCGCGCGCTGGTTTCGCCTCCGCCCAGAGGCGATGAAGGCGTCGAGGACAGCTCGATCGGATCGCGGCCGGCGCTGACCAGGTGGCGCGTGGTCGAGCGCTACGCCGGCGGCGCCCTGATCGCGGCCTTTCCGGAGACCGGCCGGACACATCAGATCCGCCTGCACCTGCGCGAGCTGGGATCTCCTCTGCTCGGCGACAGGGCGAACGGCGGCGCCGTCTTCCTCACCCGCCCCTCTGGCGCGCGGCACGACTTCGCCCGTCCGATGCTGCACGCGCTCTCTCTCGGGCTGCGCCATCCCGCAGGCTTCGAGATGAACATCGAGGCGCCCCTGCCCCCGGACTTCGAGGCCGCACGCGCCTTCCTCCGCCGCGCGCGTTGAAAGGAGGCGGGGCGTCTGTTAGAGACGCGCGCCATGAGCGAGAATACCGAGGCGAAGAAGGACGTTGGACTCCTGATCGTGCAGAGCAAGGTTCGCGATCTGATCCGGGAGAAGGAGATGCGCACCTCGGACGAGTTCATCTCGGCACTGTCGGAGCACGTCCGGGCCGCGGTGGAGAAGGCAGTGTCGCGGGCCAAGGAGAACGGGCGCAGCACCTTGCGTCCCGCCGATCTTTAGAGCGGCGGGAAACCGGTTTCCTCCCCCGCGGCCCGTCCGCGGCGTTCCGGCCCTGACGGTCGCGGCGAAAGTCACGGCGCGCCGGCCGCGGCGCTGCTACCCTCTGTTCCGTGAGACATCTGCTGCCCAACGGGCTGACGCTGCTGGTCGAGGAAAACCACGCGGCGCCGGTGGTCGCCATCCAGGTGTGGGTGCGCGTGGGAAGCGCCGACGAGCGCGCCGACGAGGCGGGCCTGGCGCATCTGCACGAGCACATGCTGTTCAAGGGCACCGCCCGGCGCGGACCCGGGGAGATCGCCCGGACGATCGAGGCGTGCGGCGGCGAGATCAACGCGTGGACGAGCTTCGACCAGACCGTCTACCACGTCGTCCTGGCGTCGCAGTTCTTCGCCGAGGGCATGGACGTGCTGGCGGACGCGGTGACCAGCGCCGCCTTCGATCCTGGCGAGCTGCAGCGCGAGGTCGAGGTCGTGTGCGAGGAGATCAAGCGCAGCATGGACTCGCCGACGCGAAAGCTCTCGCGCGAGCTGTTCGCTTCCGCCTTTTCCCGCCATCCCTACGGCAAGCCCGTGATCGGGACGGAAGAGAGTGTGCGCAGCTTCCGGCGCGAGGGGATCCTGCGGTTCTACCGGCGCTGGTACAAGCCCGAGAATGCCGTGGTGATCGTCGTCGGCGACGTCCGGGAAGCGGAGGCGGTGCAGCTCGCGCAGAAGCTCTTCGCCTGGCCGCCTGAACCGTTCGAGGCCGCGCCGGCGCGTCCTGCGGAGCCGCACCGGGAAATGCCTCTGGCGCGGCTGCGGAAGGAGCCGCTCAAGGAAGGATACCTTTCCATCGCCTGGCCTTCGCCGCCGCTGGTGCACGAGGACGTGGCTGCGCTGGACGCGCTCGCGATCGTGCTCGGCCACGGGGAGGCTTCGCGCCTGCACCGGGCGATGAAGCGCGATCGGCTTCTCTGCACCGAGGTCCAGGCGAGTTGCTATACGCCCGTCGATCCCGGTCTCACCATCGTGGGATTGACCCTGCAGCCCGCGAACGCCCGCGAGGCGGTGCGCGAGGCATTGGCCCAGACCTACCGCCTGCGCAGCGAGGAAGTGACGGCGGAGGAGCTCTCCGTCGCCTGCCGTCTGCTGGAAGGCGACGCGGTGTACCAGCGCGAGACCGTGCAGGGCCAGGCGCGCAAGCTCGGCTTCTACCAGTCGAGTGCCGGAGGCGTGGAGTTCGAGCAGCGCTACCTGGAGCAGGTCGCCCGGCTCACGCCCGCGCGCCTGCGCGATGCGGCTGAGCGCTGGATCGATCCGTCGGCCGCGGTGCTCGCGGCCCTGCTTCCGGAGCGCGACGCGCCTGCCGAGGGCGAGCTGCTCGAGCTGTTGCAGGAAGCGGCGCGACTGCGCCCGCCACGAGCACCCTCGTCGTCCGCCGCGCCCGAAAAGCGCGCGCCGGTGCGGTTTGCGGAGCATCCCAGGACCGGACCTCTGTTGCGCGAGGAGCTACCCGGAGGCGGCGTGCTCCTGATCAAAGAAGAGCGCGCCGTACCGCTGGTCGCGCTGCGCGCCGCGTGGCGCGGCGGTCTGCGCGCCGAGGACGCTTCGAAGGCAGGCATCAACATGCTGCTGGCGCGCCTCGTCTCCAAGGGAACGCAGACGCGGGCAGCGGAGCGCCTGGTACGGGAGATGGAGGCGATGGGCGGTTCCATCGGCGGGAACGCCGGCCGCAACAGTTTCGGGCTGCGCGCCGAGTTCCTCTCCCGGCATCTGGCGGAGGGATTCGACGTCTTCGCCGAGGCCATCTCCGCACCTGCCTTCCATCCAGAGGAGGTCCAACGCGAGCGCACGCTGCAGATCGACGAGCTCAGATCGCGCGAGGACAATCCGGCCGGCGTCGCGTTCCTGCTCTTCGGGGAAACGCTCTACCGCAGCCACCCGTACCGATTCGACATGCTGGGCACCGAGAACAGCGTGGCCCGCCTCGAGCCGGGACTGCTCGCGCAATACCGGGCACGGCAGTATCCGGCGGGAGCAGTCACGCTCTCGATCGTCGGCGACGTGGACCCGGACGAAGTGCGCGACCGGGTCCGGCGAACCCTCACGGCCGCGCCCACGGCGCGCAGCGCGATCGCGCCGGCAGAGGAACAGCTGCCGCAGGCGCCGCGCTTCGCGGTGAAGACGCTGGACAAAGCGCAGGCCCATCTGGTGGTCGGCTTCCCCGGCGCGCGCCTCTCCGACCAGTCGCGCTGGCCGCTGGAAGTGCTCTCGGCGGTCCTCTCCGGGCAGGGCGGGCGTCTCTTCGTCGAGCTTCGCGACAAGCGGAGCCTAGCCTACAGCGTCACCAGCTTCTCCATGGAAGGTCTCGATCCCGGCTACTTCGCCGTCTACATCGGCTGCGGCCCGGGCAAGGTGGCCGAGGCCCTCGACGGGATCCGCAACGAGCTGCGACGCCTGCGCGAGGAACCGGTTGCGGCCACGGAGCTGGAGCGCGCGCGCACGCACCTGATCGGCACGCACGCCATCTCGCTACAGCGCAATTCGGCCCGAGCGGCGGTGTACGCATTCGACGAGTGTTATGGCCTCGGCGCGGAAGCCTCCACGAGGTATGCCGCGGAGGTGGCCGCGGTGAGCGCGGCGGACGTCCTGGCCACGGCACAGCGCGTTCTCATGCCATCGCGCGAGGTCATCGCGCTCGTCGCCCCGGAGGGAGCGGTTCCCGCGGAGCTCCGGCGGTGAGCTGGGCGCTCGTGCTGGTCGCGCCGCCCGAGGACCTCGAGATCCGTGCCGCCCAGCTCTTCGACCAGGGGGCACTGGGAGTCGAGTTGCAGGAACCGGGGATGGCGCTGATGCCGGGGACGCCGCCGCTGCCGGAGGGCTGCGGGCGCGCCATCGCGCACTTCGCGAGCGCGGAGGACGCCTCTGAGTCGGCACGGCTCTTCGGCGCCGAGCCGCCCGTCGAGGTTCCCGAGCGGGACTGGAGCGTCGCCTGGCGCACGCACCACCGGCCGATGCAGGTCGGCCCGCGCTCCTGGGTCCATCCGCCATGGGAGAAACCGCCGCGCCCGGGCGTGGCGGTGGCCATCGATCCCGGCATGGCATTCGGCACCGGGAGCCATCCGACCACTGCTCTCTGTCTCGAGCGCTGCGACGAGCTCCTCTCGCGGTTTCCGGGAGCCGACCTGCTCGATGTCGGCACCGGGAGCGGCGTCATCGCGCTGCTCGCGAAGATGTTGGGAGCCGGCCGCGTGGTGGGCACCGAAAACGACCCAGTGTCGCTGGAGGCTGCCCGGCAGGGCGCGGCGCTGAACGGCATCGACGGCGTCGACTGGGTGCTCGCGGAAGATCCCGCGGCAGTACCGGGCAGGTTCAAGATCGTGATCGCGAACATCCTGCTCAACACCCTCGAGGAGCTGGCACCCGCGATCGCCGGCAAGGTCGCCGACGGGGGCCGGCTCGTCCTCTCGGGCCTCCTCGCCGCCCAGGGCGATGCGGCCGAGCGCGCCTACGTCGCACAAGGCCTGCGCCCTGTCGCTCGCAAGGAGCGCGAAAGGTGGTTGCGCGTCGAGCTTTCCCGGCCGTGACGACGCATCGCCTGTTCGTGCCGCCGGACCAGCTCGCGGGATCAGCGCGCGTGAAGCTGGCTCCGGAGCAGTCGCGCCATCTCGTCGCCGTCCTGCGCCTGCAGAGTGGAGCGGAGATCGAGGTGTTCGACGGCCGTGGCGGGCGCTTCCGCGCCGTGCTCGCCGGGGACGAGCTGGAGATCCGGGAGGCGCTGCCCTCGGAACGGCGCCGCGTCGATGCCGTTCTCGTCCAGGCGCTGGCGAAGGGCGAGAAGATGGACCTCGTCGTCCAGAAGGCCACCGAGCTCGGGGCGACGCGCATCGTGCCGCTCGCGGCGGAGCGCGCGATCGTCCGGCTCGAGCGGGCCCGCGGCGAGGCGCGAGCGCAGCGGTGGCGGCGGATCGCGCAGGAAGCGGCACGGCAGTGCGGCCGTGGGGACGTGCCGCGCGTCGACGAGCCTCTCGACTGGGACAGCGTCTTCTCGCTCCTCCGCGCCGAGCCGGATCGGCGCGCGCTACTGCTCGATCCTGGCGAAGGCGGGCTGCGGCTCGGCGACGCCGCGCGCGGCTTCTCCAGGCTCCTGCTCGCGGTCGGTCCCGAAGGCGGATTCTCGCCGGAGGAACGGCGGCGCGCCCTGGAGAACGGCTTCGTGAGCGCCGCCATGGGACCGCTCCTGCTGCGCACGGAGACGGCGGGACTCGCCGCGCTCGCGGTGGTCCTGCACGTGAATGGCGAGCTCGGATGAGAGCGCCCGCCCGCGCACACTTCGGCTGAACCCGCGTTGACACCGCGGCATCACAGGTATGGGTTGATGTCAGGAGGCCGCCATGCGGCGTCTCGCGGGGTTTTTGGGGGGTTTGGTCGTTTCGATGCTGGTAGCCTCATCTGTCGCGCGGGCGGAAGTGACCAGCGTATCCACTCGCGCACAGCTCTCCCTGACGATCATTCCCGAAGAGCGCGTCTGCTCGGGCGTCTTCGCTCCGCAGCCCTGGCGCGACGCTTCCGACCCGCTCTTCTTCGTGACGAGTCCGACGGCGCGGATGGACGAGACCGAGCTCGCGTCGGGCGTCCTCGTGCCACTCGCCTCCGTCCACTACGTCGCCGGCACGCTGCGCATCGTCCTGATCGGCACGCCGTTGCAGACGCAGGTCCAGTTCACGCGCCTGGGGTGGCGCCAGAGGTGGCCGTTCTGCTAGCCGCGGTTAGTGCGACCGAGCATGCTCGAGGCAGTACTCGGTCAGCTTGCCGTGACACCGTTCCTGGCAGTCGCAGACGCGGAACTCGAGGCTCGGATCGTCCGCATCGCTCTTGCCGCACTTCGCGCACACCCGCGCCTTGCGCGGCGGCGGCGAGAACGCCGGTGCGGCCTTTCGCCGCATCACCCTTCCTCCCCGCATCCGTGAGCGCAGCGTGCCGCCGCAGAAGAGTAGAAAGTCGGCGAGCGCCACACCGACGGCGGCTCGCGTGGCGAAGTCTCCACTGACCAGCGAGTAGACCATCAGGCCGCCGCTGAGCAGGCCCAGGTACTTCACCTTCACAGGCAGGATCAGCAGCAGCACTTCGAAATCCGGGAACTCCGCCGCGAACGCCAGCAGCAGGGCTTCGGCAACGTATCGTCCGCTCACCGGGCCGATGGCGAATCCGACGGCGAGCGTCCCGAGAGCGCCGAGAAAGAAGAAGAGGTCGAAGCGAAAGCTTCCCCACTGCGCCTCCAGAGCGCTGCCCATCGTGTGCAGGAACCAGAGACCGATCGCGGTCCAGAGCAGCCCGTAGCCGGTGACCGGTCCGGTCGGCGCGAAGAGGAACGTGACCACGCGCCAGACCTCGCCGCGCAAGACGGCATCCGGGTAGAGCCAGAGCAGCTGCGCCATGTCCGGGCGGGCGAAGACGAGAAGGTGCAGCGCGCCGGAGATCCCGACGATCCAGAGGATGATGCCCTCCGGCGCGTGCCGGCCGAAGCGGCGCTCGAGGCGGGCGAGGAATGTCTCCACGGCGCCTGATTAACATTAGCGGGGCAGGGAAAAACGGAGAATTTCCCGACCCGACCGGGATGACGCTCTCGACCGTGGGCGCGGACGGCCGCCCGTCGGGCAGGGTCGTGCTGCTGAAGGGGGTCGACGCGCAGGGCCTGGTCTTCTACACGAACACCCGCTCGCGCAAGGGACGGGACATCGCGGCGCACCCCGACGTGTCGCTCTCGTTCTGGTGGCCTCATCTCGAGTCCCAGGTCCGCTTCGAAGGGAAGGCGGCGCTGGTGAGCGACGCGGAAGCGGACGCATACTTCGCGACCAGGCCGCGCCTCTCGCAACTCGCCGCCTGGGCATCCGATCAAAGCGCGCCGTTGCGCTCGCGGGAAGAGCTGGAGGGCAGGTTCGCGGAGCTCGAGCGCCGCTACCAGGGAAAGACGGTACCGCGGCCACCACACTGGTCCGGCTACCGGGTCGTGCCAATTTCCGTCGAGTTCTGGTGGAACCGGCCGGGCAGGCTGCACGAGCGCGAGCTGTATACGCGAGCTTCTCCGCAGGGTGCCTGGACGAGGACGTTGCTGAATCCTTGAGGCTTTCCCGTGACGATAGGGGGACACCATAACAACATGGTGTCCCCGTCACTTCTTGGGACCGACCATCTCTTCCGGAAGCACCCACTGATCGAACTGCTCGGAGGTGACGAAGCCGAGCTTCAGCGCCGCTTCTTTCAGGGTGATGCCTTCCTTGTGCGCCGTCTTCGCAATCTTCGCCGCTTTGTCGTACCCGATGTGCGGGTTGAGAGCAGTGACCAGCATCAGCGATTCCCGCATCAGCTTCGCGATGCGCTCGCGGTCCGGCTCGATGCCGACAGCGCAGTTGTCGTTGAAGCTCCGGCACCCGTCGGCGAGCAGCCGCACCGACTGCAGGAAGTCGTGGATGATGAGCGGCTTGAAGACGTTCAGCTCGAAGTTCCCCATGGCGCCGCCGATGTTGACGGCGACGTCGTTGCCGAGCACCTGGGCGCAGAGCATCGTCAACGCCTCGCTCTGCGTCGGGTTCACCTTGCCGGGCATGATGGAGCTGCCGGGCTCGTTCTCCGGGATCTTCAGCTCGCCGAGCCCACAGCGGGGCCCCGACGCTAGCCAGCGGACGTCGTTCGCGATCTTCGTCAGCGAGGCGGCGAGCGTCTTCAGGGCGCCGTGGGCGAAGACGAGCGCATCGTGCGCCGCCAGCGCCTCGAACTTGTTCGCGGCCGACGTGAACGGGTGCCCGGTCAGCCTCGAGATCTCGGCCGCGACCCGGTCGCCAAACTCGGGATGCGTGTTCAGCCCCGTGCCCACGGCAGTGCCGCCGATCGCCAGCTCGCGCAGGTGCTGCAGCGAGGCTTCGAGATGCCGGATCCCGTGGTCGAGCTGAGCGACCCAGCCGCTGATCTCCTGCCCGAGGGTAAGCGGAGTCGCATCCTGCAAGTGGGTGCGGCCGATCTTGACGATGTCGCGGAACTGTTCCGACTTGTGCGCGAGCGTGTCGCGCAGAAGGCGGACCGAGGGGATGAGGTGATCGACGATCGCGGGCACCGCGGCCACGTGCATGGCCGTGGGAAAGACGTCGTTCGACGACTGGCCCTTGTTCACGTCGTCGTTCGGGTGGACGAGCCGCTCCTCGCCGCGCCTGCCGCCGGCGATCTCGCTGGCGCGATTGGCGAGCACTTCGTTCATGTTCATGTTCGTCTGCGTGCCCGAGCCGGTCTGCCAGACCACCAGTGGAAATTCCCCGTCGTGCTTGCCCGCGATCACCTCGTCGGCAGCCTCGATGATCGCCCTGCCCTTCTTCGGGTCGAGAACGCGCAGATCCATGTTCACCTGCGCCGCGGCGCGCTTCACCTGCGCCAGCGCGGTGATCAGCGCCGGAGGCATCTTTTCGCTGCTGATCCGGAAGTTCTGCAGCGAGCGCTGCGTCTGCGCGCCCCAGAGTCTCTCGGCGGGAACCTCGATCGGGCCGAAAGTGTCCTTCTCGATGCGGCTGGCCATGCGCGGCTCCTGTCAGAGGGCGCGCGCTGCATAGCGCCGTTGCAGCCTGCAGACAAGCTGGCCGGCAATTTGTTGACCGGGCCGGCAACCCACGTACGTTCGGGCAATGCAGAGGCCGTTCGATTCGGGCCCGGCGGCGCCGGTGGATGTGGCAATCTCCGACGTGCCCGTGGCACCCGTCGCGGTGTCGTTCGTTTCGGAACCTCCCGCAAAGATTCCGTTGCCGGCGACGCGCCGGACACCAGAACGGGCGTCGAATGTGCGGCGGATCGCGGGCTGGGCGATCGATCTCGCCTTTCTCGCGCTACTGCTCGCAACGCACATCTTCGCGGCCGCGCGCTTTGGCGGCATCATCCGCTCGGCGCCCGAGCTGTTGCTGGGCGCGCCCGCACTGTGGATTGCAGTGGGTGCCGCCCTTGCGCTCGCCTGGTCGTGGGTGTTCGTGTCCCTCTGGGGCCGGACCCCGGGTATGGCGTTCACCGGGCAGCGGCTCCGCACGCTCGAAGGCCAGCCGCTCGGACCGGTCGTGGCGTTCGCGCGCGCCCTGCTCGCGGTGCTCTCTGGCGCGCTCGGCCTCTTCGGTTTCGTGCTGGCCCTGTTCGATCTCCGCGGACAGACGCTCCACGACAAGCTCTGCCGCTGCGTCGCGGTCGTCGACTGAGCTTTGGACTGTACACCTGCTGGGATGCGTTCTACGCTCCGCCGCCGTGGCTGAAGCGAAGCAATACATCCTTCCCATGCCGAGGCGCCGCGGGGTGATCTTCTTCCTCCTCGCGAACGTCTTCGCTTTCGCGCTCTGCGGCTGCATCTGGGCGCTGTTCTGGTACGGAGACTTCTTTACCCCGGCGGCTCGCGCCATCTGGGGCTTCCTGGCTGCCCATTCGGGATGGACGGTGGGAGCGGCGCTGTCTCCCCTGTTCGCCGCGCTGGTGCTCGGCTACGGCTACATGCGCCGGGCGATGGCGCGGCGGGCGCGGGAGAAGGCAGAGTCAATCGCTCTCGCCGCGCACCGCGCCGGAACGCAGCTCCCGAAATAGCTTGCTCCCGCTCCTCCTCGCCGCGGTGCTGGTGCCGGCGTCCGCGGACATGGTGCTTTCCGTCGAGGATGCCTCCGGCCTGCGAGCGCTTCTGGAGAAAGCCGGGAAGTACGCGCCGTCGCTGGCGCCGGAGCCGGTGGGCACCACGCTGCGCGATCGCCTCGGAGTCGACCTGCTCGCCGGGACCGACCGATGGGGCCTCGCGTCCCGCGGGGCGAGGATGCTCGTCTTCTCCCACGATGGCGCCGGACTGATCGCGCCGGTGCGCAATGCGGGCAGCGCGAAGAGGATGGTCGCGTCCTGGATCGCGGAGGATCCGCAGCGCCGTGCGGGACGCGTCGCGGGCCTTCGGCTCTTGACCGCCTCCGGCGGCAATCCGGCGGCGCTCCTGGCGACGATGTCGCGCCCCGCGCCTCTCCCCGCCGCCCTGGCGGCAAAAGCGAGTGGCCCCGCATGGCTCTGGATGCGTCTATTGGCACCGCTGCGAGCAGCCGTGCTCGCCATCGAGGCGGGCAGCACCGGAATCATCGCGCGCGGGCTCGTGCTGGCCGACGGTCCTGTCCTCGCCGGAAGCGCGCCGGCTGGGTGCACGGCCGGCGTCGCCTGCCTGCGCGCGGGCGTCGCGCCAGCCGGCCGCCGCGCGATTGAAATCGCGCTGGCCCGGCTCGGCGTTCCAGCGCAGGCGGAGCTGTCGCGCGCGTCTCGAGTGGAGGAACGGCTCGACGGAGTCGACGTGCACGTGCTGTCGGATGGACCCTCCCTCGGGCGGGCGCTCCGGGTCGTCCCGGTCTTCGATGCGCCGCCGGGCGGTGGGCCTTCACTCGACGCGAGCCTGGCGCTCGCGGATCTCGACGGGGCGCTCGCTGGACTGACGCCGCTCGATGCGCTGCACGGCCCGCTCGCCACCGGAGCGTATGCCTTCCACATCCTCTACGGATCGCTGTTCCGCCACGGCGGCCCGCTCATCCTCACCGGCAACCCGAGTGGCAACGGCGCGGAGATCGAAGTGCGACTGCCGCTCCGGTAATTCAGTTTCCGTCGTATACGCCGACCGAGCCGCGGCGGAATGCGATCAGGATTCGCCGTTTGGACGTCGCGGTCGCCGGTTGCACCTGGATGTCCCAAACCGCGCTGTTCTTCTGCGCGTCGCCCAGCGCAAGGTAGTGCAGCACGGTTCCGTCCGGCTTGATGCGCGAGACGCCGAAACCCGCATCGCGGTAGCCGATCCAGACGCTGTCGTCGGTGGGATCCTTCGCCAGAGCGCCGACCGACTTCGTGGGCAGCACGTCCGTTGCATCTGCGATGAAGTGGCCGTCGTGATCGATCAGGCGCAACCCATTGGTGGACGAGCCGATCCAGGCGTCGCCGTTGGCGAGCACGGCGATGCCGCTCACCTCGTCGAATACCCAGTCGCTCGGGTTGCGGTAGTCCGGCTCCTGCGACAGCCAATTGCCGTTGGCGGCGTCCCTGCGTTCGCTCACCGGATCTGGCCAGATGTCCATGCGGTTCCAGAAGGCCGCCCGCGCGGCCGGATCGTCGGCGATGTTGCCGGCATTGTGCCCGGAGCTGACGTACAGCTCGGTCCGCACTTGCGCCTTCCAGAAGTCGCCGAGCTCCTCTCCGACGCGGAACCGCGTGGTGCGCGTGCGCCCGCCGAACCAGACGTCGAAGAAGGTGTTTCCCGCGCCATCCGTGTGGGGCCAGGTATCGATCGCGATGCCGTAATATCCGCCGGTGATCAACCAACCGTGCCGGTCGTTGATCCCGGGATGGGAGTGCTCGTAATTGCCGGAGCAACCTCGCTGGCCATTGCAGCCGGGATTGCCTCCGTAATCGGCGAAACCGAACGCGAACCCATGGTTCCCGCCGAACCAGACGTTGTTCGTGCCCCGCTGCCAGAGGATCCGGTAGATCGTGCACAGCTTCTCGCGGCCCGCGGGCTCGCCGCCGACCATTCCCGGTCCGCTGAAGATGTCGTAGTGCGCCACGCCGATTCCGGATCCTCTGAGCACGATCCGATCCGCATCGCCGCTCTTGTAGATGCTCGGGTCGGCGCGGCCGTGATCCGGACCGTACCGGTCCCACTCGTCCTCGCAGCCTTCCTTGCCCTCGTAGCCGACGAACGCGCTCGAGCCAGGTCCGCCCGAGATGCTGATCGCCGGCGTCGCCGAAAGGCTCGGACTCGACGACGCGGGGGAGCCGTCCGGCAGGTATCCGTACGGATGAAGCCCGTCGGCGATGGTGAACTGTTGGAAGCGCCCGCTGCCACCGCGCTGCACGAACACGCCGGCGGAGCGGCCGGCGACCCAGATGTTGCCGTCCTCGTCAGCGGACGCTCCCATCACGTTCCCGGACGCGGACGACAGTCCGTCGCTGGAGAAATGCCAGCCTTCACTGTTTGGAACCATGATCACGTTGCCGGCGTGCCATGGACCTGCGTCGGGGCCAGCGTCCGTTCCGCCGTCGATGCCGCCGTCGCCGGCGTCCGGTGGCCCCGCGTCCACGCCGGCGTCGATGCCTGCGTCGAGTCCAGCGTCCGCCGGAGAGATGATGTCCTTCGATCCGCCACTGCCGCTGCCGCAGGCGACTGCCACTGCAATCGCTGCCGCCGCGCCGGCCGCCGCAATGAACCAACGCATGCTATGGCCCCCTGTAGATCGCGACGGCGCCCGTGTAGCCGTCGTTTGCCCGGAATCCGACCAGCATGCGCCGGGTGGCGCCGTCGCCCGGGACGCCCAGGCGAACGTTGGCCACCGGCGCATTGGCGAGCGTCATGCCGAACGTCTCGGCCTGGTACTTCACGTTCACGTAATTCACGGCCCCTGTGGCGTCCGTGACGGGGACGTTGATGCGCGAGATGCCGAGCGCCCACTTCATTCCCGCCCAGAGGCTGCCGTCGACGTCGAGGGCCAGCGACGAGATCTTCGGGCTGGCCATGCGGTCCGTCGCGTCCTCGACGCGGTTGCCCGACGAGTCGATGCGGATGAGCCCGTTCTTGAACGAGCTGACCCAGGCCGTGCCGTCGTCCCGTGCCGCGATTGCGGACACGAGGTCGTCGACGCGCTGGTTCGGCATCACAAGATTGAGCCTGTTACGAATCGCGTCCCACTCCCCGACCTGATCCGGCCACAAGTCCCATCGCCGCGGAATCCCGGCCGGCGGAGCGGAACCAACCCAAGGACCGGCTTCCGTCTCGCCTTGAGCGGTGAAGAAATCACCGCGCAGCGTGGCGATGCGAAACTTCGTCGTGCGAACGGATCCGCCCATCCACATGTCGTGGCTTATGGGGTCGATGTCGACGCCGTAGTAGTAGTCGGTAGCCCAGATCTCCTTGCCCGATGGGCACGAACCGGCCGCGTAGTCGAAATTGACGCTGCAGCCATTGATCGCCGGGTGCGAGTGTTCGCTTACCTGACTGCACGAGCGGATGCCGTTGCAGGTTGGAACGTTGACCGCGTCCGCCTGGCCGGCGGCGAAACCGTGGTTGCTGCCGAACCAGATCAGGCTCTTCTGCTTGTCCCAGACGAGGCGGTAGATGGTGCAGAGCTTCTCGCGGCCCTTCATCTCGAAAGGGACCATGCCCGGGCCACTGAAGATGTCGTAATGGACCACCGAGATGCCGCTGGCCGTGAGCGTCACGCGATCCGCGTCGCCGCTCTTGTAGACCGCGGGGTCGCCCCACTGCGACGGCGGTTTCCACGAGGCGCCGTCCCATGCGCTCTCACAACCAGGCTTGCCTTGGTAACCGACGAAGACGGTACCGGGCGGACCGCCAGCCAGGGAGATCACGGGCGTCGCGTCCAGGCTGGGATTCGGATCGGACGGTGTGCCGTCAGGAACGCCCATCGCCTGCGCGGTCTCGCCGTTCAGCCATCCATAAGGATGGAGCCCGTCGGCGATGCCGAACTTCTCGAACGTTCCCGAGAGCCTTCCGGAAGCGTCGGCGCGCATGAGGAAGAGGCCTTGCTTGCCGCCCGCCACCCAGAGGTTTCCGCCCTCGTCCATCGCGACGTCCCGGACGTCCCCCGGCCCGCCGTTCTGCGGACCATAGAAGTCCCAGTTGGCGGTGGTCGGGAAAACGACGTTCTTGAGCGGCGCCCCCCCATCGGCAGGGCCAGCATCGGCAGGTCCACCGTCAGGTCCTGCGTCCGCGGGGCCGGCATCCGGAGGTCCATCGTAGGGTCCGGCATCGGTAGGACCTGCGTCGCGGCCGTTGCCGCTTCCTGGACCGGAGCCGGCGTCTACGCCTCCCACGGCCTGCTGCGAGTGGTCTTCGCCACCGGCGCCGCCGCAAGCAACCCCGATAGCGATCGCGGCAACCACCACA
>VBKQ01000177.1 GCA_005879505.1 Deltaproteobacteria bacterium | reverse complement strand
TGCTGCTGTTCGCGGCCGCGCTCGCCGCCGTGCTCGTTGGCGTGACGTACGGCGAGGCCTACTGGGAGAACCTCGAGGTCAAACGCGTCCTCAAGGAAGCGGCGAACCTGTCCTACCGGGAGGCCGACGATCGCCGCATCCGCGACTACGTGTTCAGGGAGCTGCATCACCTCTTCGACCAGAAGGTCGAAGATCACGGGCGCGTGATCACCGAGATGAAGATCGACGTCGACGACGGCGATCTGCGCATCGAGCGCACCCAGGTCCCCGCCTTCGTGCACATCTGGCTGACCTACTCGCGCGACGTGCAGGTCCCGCTGCTGCACCAGCAACGCCGCGTCACCTTCAACGAGTACGCCGAGCAGGACCTCTCGCCCGTGAAATGGTGACTCACACCACGCTCAGGTGAGTGGCCAGCTTGTGCAGGCTGACGGCGTCTTCGTGCAGCAGCGCACAGGAGAGGTCGGCGCCCAGCGCCGCCGCGTGCGCCTCGGGTAGCTGGGCGACGAGAAGACCGTCGGCGGCGTCGTATAGCTCGGTCGGACCGCGCTGCAGCAGCAGCACTCCGCGACGGAGCAGTCCCGGCGCGGGCGCGTCGCCGGCGCCGTCGATCGACCAACGCTTGCGCCCGTCGAGGCGCATCGCCGCGCCGCCCGGCCCAACCGCGATCAGCGCTCCATCCTCGTCCGAGAGAAGATGCCGCGCCCACGCCAGCTCGAGGCGGCTGCGGCGCTCGCCGCCTCGCAGCGAGAACGTCGAGACGGCGCCCCCTGCCAGGACCGCCACCGCGCCGTCGTGCACGGCCGCGTCGTTGGTGTCCGGCGGGACTTCCCTTTCCCAGTCCGTCTGGCCCGTCTGCGGATCGAGGCAGGACAGCGTCTCGCTCGAGACCGCTAGCAGCCGCGCTCCGCATGCGAGCAAGGCCCTGGCGCGAAGCCGGCGCTTCCAGAGGATGCGGCCATCTGTCGCGTCCAATCCGGCCAGCGATCCGGAGGAGAGCGCGACCCCGATCACGCCGGACAGGGGAAGCACGTAGTACGGCGCGCCCCCGGGTAGCTTGGCGCGGAACTCGAGCGCACCCGAGTCGCTGACCAGCGCGAGCCCTTCGCCCGGCAAGTCACGCAGCACGCCTGCAGAGAGCGGCCATAGCCGTGCGGGCTGCTTTGCTCCGCGCAGGCGGCGCTTCCAGCGGACCTCGCCGCTGAGCGCATCGAGCCGCACCAGGGCGTCTCCCTGCTCTGCGTAGAAGAGCTCCGAGCCGCGGCTCACCGCTCCGGGCGCCGCGCGCACGCGCCAGATCTCTTCGCCGCTGAGCAGGTCCAGGGCGGCGAGGTGCTCGCTGGACTCGACCACCAGCCGGCCCTGCTCGAGGGGAACGGCACGCAGGGCGCCGGCAGCTGGCTTGCGCCAGATCTCGCGATAGACGAGGCGGCGGATCCGCCCATGCGCGAGGGACGCGCGCTTTTCGCGCGCCTCCTGGGGCGGCGGAGCGGCGACCACGGCCGGCGCGCGGCGCAGATCCCCGCTCTCCAGATCAGTGCAGTGCGTGAGCAGCGCGCGCGCCCGCTCGCGCAAGTCCGCCGCCAGCTCGTCGCTGCCGTGGCGCAGGGTCTCGTCGGCATACAGCTCGGCTGCACCCGCCGCGATCTTCGCCAGCCGCAACGGCGGAAGCTTCAGCGGTCTCTTCCAACCCTGCGCGCGCACCTCGTCCGCGGTCAGGTCCCAGCGCAGCTCGTGCGTTCCGAAGGGCAGGACGAAGGCCGGCTCGCCGCTCTCCCATGCCTCGATGAGCCGCCCGGCGTCCGCCAGCAGATTTCGCAGGAAAAGAAATACCGGCCCTTCCCAGGTGAGGCCGGGCGCGCCGCTGCGCAGCAGCGTGACGGAGCCTCGTCCGACGTGCGCCGCGAGCGGCGCGAACGCGACGTCCCCCGCGCCCCGCAGGCGCGCCATCGTCTCCGGCGGGAGCTGGATCGACAGCTTCTCCGGCTTGCGATGCACGTGGCTGAGCAAGGTCTGCGGCTCTGAATCGCGCGACGGCCGCGACCGGGGCGGCCGGTGCCGGCCGCGCGCGAGCTCGGCGCATTCCGCTCCCAGCCGCCGGGCGAGCCGCGCTCCGGAGAGCGCCGGGCTGATGGCGAGCAGGTCGAGGAGCAAGCCGCGCGCGGCGTGCAATGTCGCTGCCCTCATCTTCTGGCCGTCGACCAGCAGGCCGGAAGCGAGCACCCGGGCCGGCGGGGCCAGCGTCACCAGCGTGAGCAGCAGATCGTGCCCGCGCGCTTCCAGCACGAGCTCCGTCGGTCCCGGACCGATGGTGGCCTGGGCCGCCGGGTGGCCCTCGCCGATGCGGATCAGCGCTTGCGCCAGCTCGTCGACGGCCTGCAGCACGCGCGCTTCGCCGACGCCGGCGGCGATGTCGACCCCGTCGACCTCGATGCCCAGGACGTCGAGGATGTCCGAGCCCGTGAAACCCTTGGCGCGAGCGCCACGGAGCGCGCGAAGCTCGCCCACATAGGCGGGGTTGAGGCGCCAGGATCGCCCGGGTCTGATGCGGATCACGGGATTGAGGCTAAGTTCGTTGACACCACCAAGGCAACTCAATAGGCTGACTGGAATTTTCGGAGCGGCGGAAGGGTAGCCTCGACCTGGTCCCGACCGCACTCCCGCGGAGTGCCACATGACGTTCACCGAGGCGGCCGTGGAGGTCCTGCGGCGCGCCGGCAAGCCTCTCCACTACAAGGAAATCGCCGAGGCCGCCCTGCGGGAGAACCTTCTCTCGCACGTGGGACAGGATCCGGAGATCACCATGGGCCAGCGCCTCGCTGCGATGGCCAAGCGCGAGGACGACCGCAAGGTCGTCGCGGTGACGCCGGAGGGCACCTTCGCGCTGATCGAATGGGCCGTCCCGCAGGATTTCCAGATACAAGCTGTGGCGCCGCCCATGCAGCCGGCGGAGACCGGCGAGCCGCTCTACCGGCCGCGCGAGCGCGAGCCCCGCGCGATCCACGCCCAGGCCCGGCGCAGGCTTGCGGAGCTGCAGGCCGAGCACGAGGAAGGCTACGAAGAGGTGGAGGCGGAGCGGCGCCGCCAGGACCTGGGCCGCAAGGGACAGCGGCGCTTTCCTCCGCCGGCCGAGGTGGTCTTCGAGGCGCTCGCGCAGCGCCAGACCGGCGCGGTGCTGGCGGAGCTCGCGGCGGATCTGCTCCGCCGGCAGCTGCTCTCCGAGGCGCTGGTGCGCGATCTCCCGTCCCTCGTCGCCGCGCTTCTCGAGGACAACCGGCGGCGCACCGAGGCGGGGCGCAAGCCGGTCTTCATCGTCGACGGAGACCGGGTGACGCTTGTGGAGTTCCCTCCCCCAACCGCGCTCCTGGAAGAGGCGCAGGCGCGCGCACCGCACGTGGGTGCCCGGCCGCTCAGCGCCAACCAGCTGGGCACGGAGGTGCGCCGGGCGGTGATCCGCGCGCTGCGCCGCCGGGTGTCGGAGCTGGATACGAGCGCCTTCGAGAACCTGTGCGCGGCGCTGCTCGAGAGGATGGGGATGCGCGACGTGCGGGTGGCGAAGCGCAGCAAGGAGGGCCCGCTGTACCTGGCGCGGCAGCGGCGCGGCGTATCCGATCTGCGCGCGGCGGTGAAGCTGGTGCGCGGAGGCAGGGAGATCGGGCGCGCGGACGTTCAGGAGCTGCGCAAGGACCTGGCCCACTATTCGGCGCAGATGGGGCTCGTGCTCTCTCCCGGGGAAGCGGGCCGCGACGCGCGCAGCGAGGCCAGCGCCGCCGGGCAGGCCCCGGTGGCGCTGTACACGGGCGAGGCGTTGCCGGAGGAGATGATCGCCTGCCGCGTCGGCGTCACCGTGCAGACGGTTGAGGTGCCCGATCTGGACGAGGCATTCTTCGCCGGCCTGCTCCGGCACCGGGAGGATCGCGGCGAAACCCGCGATCGCCGGCGCGAGCGGGAAGAGCGGCCGGCCGCGCCGCAGGAGGAGGCGGCGGCTCCGCCGCCGCTCGTGGCCGAGTCCGCCGCCTCCGGCACCGCTGGCGGCATTGCCGAGCCCGAGGCGGTGGCCGCGGAGGAGGTCCCTCCGGAGGATCAACCCAGCGCGGAATCCCCGCCGCCAGGAGCCGAGGGCGAGGAGCCGCGCGAGGCGCGCCGCCGCCGCGGTCGAGAAGAGCGGTCTCGCGCCACCAGCCCGGCCGAACAGGCGTGGGGCCAACCCGCGGGGACGATGCGATTTGCACCGCCCCCCGGTCCGACTGTGGTGTCCCCGACTACAACCGGAGAGGAAGAGCCTCCAGGCGGGGAGCCGGCCGCAAGCACCGAGGAGCCGGCCGCAAGCACCGAGGAGCCCGCCGAGGCACCGCAGACGCCCAAGACGGACCCTTTTTGACCGCGAGGGCGCCCGCCCTTAGCATCGGACCCAGGACAGCGCCGATGCATCCAGCGAAAAGCCTGGCAGCGCTCGCGATCGCCGCAACGGCGTGCAAGCCGTCGGCCTCCAACCGCGGGCTGGTGGTTGGTACCATCAGCGTGAGCGAGGCGGGACTGGCGGGAAAGCCGGAGATCGGCGAGTCCTCCGAAGCCTTGCGCGAGCAGGTGCGCGCCGCCCTCGAGTCGAGCGGCCGGTTCGCGGTGCGGGAGGGGGGGCCGCTGCGCATCCAGCTGGACATCGATCGGGCGCAGAGGGGGCTCGCTCCGCCCGGCGTGCCCGACCCGGCAAAGCCGCTCCTCGAGCACGAGGTGGCGGACGTCGCGGTCACCCTGGAGATGACCTCCACGGGCGCGCAAGGCGACGTCGAGCGCCTGGTGGCCGAGGGAGCGGCTCGCAGGCCCACCAACGCCGACGACAGCCTCGATCCCGCCGCCCGCCACGCCGCGTTCAGCGCGGCGCTGGAAGCCGCGCTGCGGGACGCGGTCGCCGCGCTCGACGCGCAGATCGACGCCCGGGGAAAGACGGACGAGGCGCTGCTCAAGGACCTCACTGCGGCCGATGCGCGGGTCCGCGATTACGCCATCCGCGTGCTCGCCGATCGGCGCAGCCCCGCGGCGGTGCCGCAGCTGATCGCCCGCTTGCAGGATCCGAATGCCGAAGTGGCGCGCCGGGCGACGGGAGCGCTGATCGCCATCGGCGATCGCCGGGCCGTGGGCCCCCTGATCGAGATGACCCGCCACCGGCATCCGGACGACGTGGGGCCCATCCTCTACGCCATCGCCAGCCTGGGCGGCGCCGAGGCGGAGGCATTCTTGTTCACGCTCGAGAGCGGCGCGCCTGACGAGGAGACGCGTCGCGCGGCGAGGGGTGCGTACGAGGACCTCATCCGCCGGAAGAAGGAGGACGCCGCCCGCGTCTCGCAGCGCAGGCGGGTCCGCCCGTGAGAAGGGCCGCCGTTCTCGGACTCCTGCTCTGCGCCTGCAAGGCAGGGCCGCAGGCATCTCCCGGGGCAGGACCAGGCGAGGATGCCACCCGGTACTACCCGCTCGCCATCGGCAACTCCTGGACGTACTCGTTCCGCGGTTCCGAACGGCGCGAGACGATCCGGATCGTCGGACGCGACGGTCCCTGGTTCATCGACGACCACCGCGGCCGCCTTCGCTACGAGGCGGACGGGATACGCGACGCCGACCGCTATCTGCTGCGCACGCCACTCTCCGCGGGAGCCACCTGGAGCGCGGTCGAGAACCTGATCGTGCAACGATTCCAAGTCGTCAGCATGGACGGCAGCGCCGTGACCCAGGCAGGGACCTTCACCGGCTGCGCCGTGGTGCGCAACGAGCAGGTCCTCGCCAAAGGGGGCAAGTTCGTCACCGAGTGGACGTACGCTCCCAAGGTGGGACTGGTGCAACTGGTGACCAGCACCGTCGACACCAAGGGTCGGCAGCAGGAACAAACCCGCCTGCTGCTGGTCGCGTACCACGTCGGGCAGTGATAGACGACTCGGCGTGGAGCCCTACCGCGTCCGGGTCATCTACGGCGACACCGACCAGATGGGCGTGGTCTACTACGCCAACTACCTCCGGTTCTTCGAAGGGGCACGCGGCCACTTCATCCGCGGCCTGGGGCTCTCCTATCGCGAGATCGAGAGCCGCGGCATCCTGCTGCCGGTGCTCGAGGCATCGGTGCAGTACGTCAAGTCCGCGAAGTATGACGACGTGCTCGAAGTGCACCTCTCCGAGACGCATACCAGGGTGAAGATCCGATTCGAGTACAAGGTGCACCGCGAGCAGGATGGCGCGGTGATCGCCCTGGGGCATACGGTCCACGTCTGCGTCGGTCCGGAGCTGAGGCCGACCCGCGCTCCGGACTGGCTGCTGGAGAAGCTCCAGGTAAGCCGGCTGGAGCCGCTCAGTCGCGCGACGTCGGGGCAGGAGGGCAATCGGAATGGATAGGAACATCGGGCTGGAGGCGGTGCGGCTCACGGAGGCGGCGGCGATGGCCTCGGCGCGGGTGATGGGCCGCGGCGACGAGAAGCTCGCCGATCAGGTCGCGGTGGACGCGATGCGCAAGGCGTTCAACCAGCTGAACATCCGCGGGACGGTGGTGATCGGGGAAGGCGAGCGCGACGAGGCGCCCATGCTCTACATCGGCGAGAAGGTGGGGAAGGGCGACGCCGGG
>VBKQ01000176.1 GCA_005879505.1 Deltaproteobacteria bacterium | reverse complement strand
CAGGCTGTTGCCGATGAAGAGAACGTTCGCGCTGCTGGTGAGGGCTCCAGACGAGCGATGCGTCTGCAGCTGCGAGACGTCGCCACAGGCGAACAGCAGGCAGATCACGACGGGAGCGGCTGCGCGGGCAAGAAGCTTCATCGATTCTCCGGGTCTCAGATGTTGAAGGACGAACCGGCGAGATCCATATCGGAATTCCGACAAGAGGCGGACCGGGTGAGGCGCGAGGAGAGGCTGTGCGCGGACCACCCACCCGGGCTCAGGCTCTGCTAATAGGTCCCGCGAAGATGACCTCCCCGACACCGCTCACGATCCCGACGCGCGTTGCCGAAACGGAACGCCTGGTGCTGCGCCGGTTCACCACTTCGGACGCAGCGTTCGCTCTCCGGCTGCTCAACGAACCCTCGTTCATCGAGAACATCGCCGACCGCGGCGTGCGGACGCTGGAGCAGGCGGCTCGCTACCTGCTCGAAGGACCGATCGCCAGCTACCAGCGGCACGAGCACGGGCTCTATCTGGTCGAGCTCAAGCCCTCGCTACAGCCGATCGGGATGTGCGGTGTGCTCAAGCGCGACGGATTCCTCGACGTCGATCTCGGGTACGCCTTCCTCCCCGAATTCTGGTCCCAGGGGTTTGCCTTCGAATCTGCTTCGGCGGTCCTGAATCTCGTCAGAAGCGTGCTGCGGGCTCCGAGGATCATCGCGTTCGTGTCGAAGGGAAACGCGGCCTCGATCCGGGTGCTGCGCAAGCTGGGCTTCTCGTACGCAGGGGAAACGCATCTGGAGCCGGCCTCCGCAACCGTCTCCCTCTTCCAGCTCGAGCTCCAGGAGACCTGAGGAGACGATGGCCGAGATGAAGTCAGGACGGATCGTCGAGTGGCGCAGGCTCTCACACAGCCTGTCCCTCTTCCGCGTCGTCTCCCACGACGGCGCGCGATTTCCGCCTTACGAGGCGGGCCAGTACATCGCGCTCCGTCGAGATGACTGCCTGCTCACGCGCAAGATCAAGGACGGAGATCGGATCCGGTACGTGCCGGACCTCGACGCGGAGGGGCAGCAGAAGCGGGGCCCGGTCACCCACTCGTACTCGATCTCCTCGGCCCCGTTCGAGACGGCGCAGGGGAACTACCTCGAATTCTACGTGGTGCTCGAGCAGGGACAGGACGGAGTGTTGGGCCGGTTCACCGAGTCGCTCTTCAGAGGGGTGGAATCGCAGCAGAACGACCGGCTCGCCTACGTGGAGCGCATCGTCGGGGATTTCACCCTCGCCAAGCGCGCGGCCGGCTTCGAGCAAGTCCTGATGGTCGGAACGGGCACGGGCCTCGCGCCGTTCGTTTCGATGGTCAAGCAGCTCCATCGCGATGCGATTGGCGGCAAGGCACCGCCGGCCCGGTACACGCTCTTTCACGCCAACCGCACCCACGAGGAGCTCGCGTACCACCAGGAGCTACTCGACATCGAAGAGTCGCAAGCGTTCGACTTCGTCTACGTGCCTTCGGTGAGCCGGCCCTCGACGCGCGACCTCGCCGATCCGCAGATCGGCACTGGCCGGGCGAGCAACCTGCTGCGCCAGCTGTTCGGGTTTCCTTCGAAGGTTAGCCGCGCAGACGGGAATGCGGTTCGAAAAAGAAGACTGGTGAAACGCGCGTGCTACATCCCGGACATCGATGCAGTCCCTGCGCGTACAGGAGCATCGCGAGGCGGCGACGCGCGCCGGCCTCAGCTACGTCACGGATGGCGTCGCCGGCATCCGCCGGCAGCGGGCCGGGAGGGGATGGGTGTTCTTCGCGCCCGACGGCTCCCGGATCGGTGACGCCGCCGAGCGCGCCCGCATCCAGTCCCTGGTGATTCCGCCGGCCTGGACCGACGTCTGGATCTGCCCCGATCCCCGGGGCCACATCCAGGTCACGGCGCGAGATACGCGCGGTCGAAAGCAGTACCGCTACCATCCCTGGTACCGCGATGCGCGCGACAAATCGAAGTTCCGCCGCATGCTGGAGTTCAGCGAGATCCTGCCCGACGTGCGCGAACGGGTGGAGCGCGATCTGCGCGCGCACGATCTCAGCCGTCGCCAGGTCCTCGCCACGGTGGTACTGCTGCTGGACAAGACGCTGATCCGCGTGGGGAACGACGAATACGCGCGGGAGAACCGCTCGTTCGGTCTCACCACCTTGCGCGGCCGGCACGTGCAGATCGAAGGATCGAAGCTCCACTTCTCGTTTCGTGGCAAGAGCGGCGTCAATCACCAGGTGGCGATCACGGACCGCCGCCTCGCGCGCATCGTGCAGCAGTGCCAGGATCTCCCCGGCCAGGAGCTGTTCCAGTACGTCGACGCCAGGGGCAAGCGGCAGACCATCTCGTCCGACGACGTGAACGCTTATCTGCGCGAGACCACCGGGCGCGACATCACCGCGAAGGACTTCCGCACCTGGGCGGGAACCATGCTCGCCGCCAAGCACCTGTGCGCGATCGGTCCCGCGAGCAGCCGGCGCGAGGCGGAGCGCAACGTAGTGCGCGCCATCGATGCCGTCGCCGACCGGTTGGGAAACACGCGCGCGGTCTGCCGCAAGTACTACGTCCACCCCGGGTTGGTGCGCGCGTACTTCATGGGCCTGACGCCCCCGCTCCCGTCGGCTTTGGTGCCGGGCCAGTACCGGCGCGAACACCCGCGCGCGGCGCTGCGGCGCGACGAGGTGTCGGTGCTGCAGTTCCTGCTGGAAGTACCCGAGGAGTAGCACGCGCGGCGTTAGAATGGCCGCATGACGCAGACCTCCTCCACGTCGCCCAGGCCGATCTCGCGCTTTTCCGTCCCGAAGCTCGAAGAGCTTCCGGAGGACATCCGGACGCGGATCCTCGCGGTGCAGGAAAAGGCGGGCTTCGTGCCCAACGTGTTCATGGTGCTCGCGCGGCGCCCCGACGAGTTCCGGGCTTTTTTCGCCTATCACGACGCGCTGATGGTCAAGGAGGGCGGCGGCCTGAGCAAAGGTGAACGGGAGATGATCGTCGTCGCGACCAGCGCAGCCAACGACTGCCACTACTGCGTGGTCGCCCACGGCGCCCTGGTGCGCGTCTACGAGAAGGAACCGCTCCTCGCGGATCAGGTAGCGACCAACTACCGGAGGGCCGACATCACGCCCCGGCAGCGCGCCATGCTCGACTTCGCGATGAAGGTCGCGCTGCGGTCGGCGGAGATCGAGGAAGCGGACTTCGCCCCACTGCGGGAGCAGGGTTTCACCGACGAGGACGGGTGGGACATCGCCTCGATCGCGGCGTTCTTCGGGATGAGCAACCGGATCGCGAATGCGGCCGGGATGCGGCCCAACGACGAGTTCTATCTGATGGGACGGATACCCAAGGCGCGTGCAAGCTAGCTGCGGCGGCCGAAGGCCGCTTACCGGCTATGTTCTTGCCTGAACCAGTTCACCTTCCGCACCACTTCGGCGCGCGCTTCTCCAGGAACGCCTTCATCCCCTCCTGCGCGTCCGCCGCCGCCGCATTCATCGCCATCACATCCTGCGCGTAGTCGTAAGCGAGCGGCTGCGGCATCTGCAGCTGCCTGTAGAACGCCGCCTTCCCGATCGCGACCACGTAGGCGCTCGAGGAGGCGATCTTCGCTGCCATCGCGCGCGCCGCCGCTGCCAGCTCGCCCGCCGGGACGACGCGGGTGACGAGTCCGGCCGCGAGCGCTTCCTCCGCGGAGATCGCTTCCCCGGTGAGCAGCATTTCCCTCGCCTTGCGCGAACCCACGGCCCGGCTGAGCGCCACCATGGGTGTCGAGCAGAACAGGCCGATCTTCACCCCTGGAGTGGCGAAGCGCGCCTCTGGCGCCGCGACCGCTAGATCGCAGGAGGCGACCAGCTGGCAGCCGGCTGCCGTGGCCGTCGCGTGCACCTGGGCGATCACCGGCTGGGGAATGGCCTGCAGCGTCTCCATCAGCGTGGTGCACGCTTCGAACAGCTGTCGGTAGAAGCCGCCGTCGCGGCCGACCATCTCTGAGAGATCGTGTCCGGCGGAGAACGCCGGACCGTTCGCGCGGAGGATGGCGACGCGCAGCTGCTGGTCCTCGCCGATCTCGCGGAAGCAGCGGGTCAGCTCCTCCAGCATCTGCAGGGAAAGAGCGTTGCGGCGCTCCGGCCGGTTCAGGGTCACCAGCGCCGTCGATCCCTCGCGCTCGAAGAGAATGTCCTTCAACGTCATGGGAAATCCTTTCGATCAGTGGATGCGCTTCGAGCGCCCGCGCCATTCGCGGTCGCGCAACACGTACTTTTGCACCTTTCCGGTGGACGTCTTCGGCAGCGGTCCGAACTCGATCTGGCGTGGAGCCTTGAAGTGCGCGAGGACGCTCCTGCAGTGCTGGATGATCTCCTCCGCCGACGCCTGTTTCCCTTCGGCGAGCGTGACGAAGGCCTTCGGCACTTCGCCCCATTTCTCGTCTGGCACCGCGATCACCGCCGCCTCCAGCACCGCGGGATGGCTCACCACCGCCTGCTCCACTTCGATGGTGCTGATGTTCTCGCCGCCGGAGATGATGATGTCCTTCTTCCGGTCGCGCAGCTCGATCGCGCCGTCGGGGTGCCGCACCGCCAGATCGCCGCTGTGGAACCAGCCGCTTTGGAATGCTTTCGCGGTCGCCTCCGGATCGCGAAAGTAGCCGAGCATGACCACGTTTCCTCGCATCACCACCTCCCCCATGGTCTGCCCGTCCGCCGGGACGTCGTTCATTTCGTCGTCGACGACACGCATTTCCCCCGCGCAAGCATTGGCGAACCCCTGGCGGGCTTGGCGCGCGGCGCGCTTGCCGGGCGGCAACCGCTCCTCGCCCGGCGCCGCGACGGCGATGGTGAAGGGACCGTAGACCTCTGTGAGCCCATAGACGTGGTCGACCTCGAAGTTCAGGTCGGCGAGGTGCGCGATCAAGGTGGGAGAGGGCGGTGCCCCCGCGGTGAACAGCCGTACCTTGCGCGCGAGCCTGCCCGCTGCCGGATGCGCCATCAGCATGGTGCAGACGGTCGGGGCCGCGCAGAAGTGCGTCACCCCTTCGCGGAACAGCTGCCAGACGCGCGCCGGTTCCACGCGGGGGATGCAGACGCTGCAGGAGCCGGTGGCGGCCGTCGCCCAGGGAAAGCACCAGCCGTTGCAGTGGAACATCGGCAGCGTCCAGAGGTACTGACTTTCTGCGGTGAGGCGGTGATCGAGCGCCATCGCGAGCGCGTTCAGGTATGCGCCGCGGTGATGGTAGACCACGCCCTTCGGGCGGCCGGTGGTGCCGGAGGTGTAATTGATGGTGATCGGCTCGTTTTCGTTCTCGACCGGGGGAACGATCTGCGCGTCGCTGCCGGTATCGAGGAAGGACTCCCAGTCGCGAGAGAGATCGAACCGCTTCACCTGGGGCGGGATGCGCGCGGTCTGGGCTTGCAGCTCGGACGTGAAGAAGATGGCGCGCGCCCCCGAGTGCTCGACGATGTAGGCGACCTCGTCGGCATTGAGGCGGGTATTGATCGCAACCAGGACGCCGCCGGCGAGCGGGACGCCGAAGTGCGCCAGTAGCAGCGACTCGGAATTCAGCGCAAGAAAGGCGATGCGGTCGCCCTTGTGCAGGCCGTCTCGCCGCAAAGCCGAGGCCAGCCGGCGGGCGCGCGACCGCATCGTCCGCCAGGTGAGGCGGAAATCGCCGTCGACGACCGCGGGGCGCTCGGCGTAGACCTCGCCCGCGCGCTCGAGAAAATGGATGGGGCTCAGCTCCTGGCGATACACGGAGGGGTCGGACACGTGTTCCTCCCGCTCGGGAGTCCCGAGTCCACGCCGGACGGGGGGTAAAGTCAACGTCCGCGGCGCGACCGATTGCCCCTCCCAGGGAATAGGCCGCTGCGGCCAGGCGTAAGGAGTCCAGCGGGCCGGTCGTGCCGGGCGCCCGCTCGGTCTCTACCCACCGGCAGCGAGGCCTCATGTACCCTGAAAACAACGTGCAGAAGACCACCGCTCCCGCCAGCGATCTGCTCCTCGGGCGCGGAGTCCGGTTCGAAGGCAAGCTCACGTTTGCGGGCACGGTCCGTATCGACGCGAGCTTCGTCGGCACCATCGTCACCGACGACATGCTCGTGGTGGGCGAGGCTGCCCGGATCGATGCCAACATCACCTGCGGAACGATCGTCGTCCACGGCGAGGTGAACGGGAACATCCAGGCAAAGGCCGGCGTGGAGATCCGCGCTGCCGCCAAGGTGCGTGGCGATCTCGAGACGCCGTCGCTCGTGGTCGAGAAGGGTGCGCTCTTCCAGGGCGCATCGCGGATGGATTCCGCCGCCAAGGCGGCCCGGGCAAAGACCGCGGCCTAGTCGGTCGCGGGGCCGCGCTTCGGCCCCGCGTCAGGCATGCCAGCGTCGGCCGCACCGCTCGGCCTCGGCTCTGCGTCGCCGGGGCCAGCGTCCGCCGCGAGGTCGCGCACCAGTCGTGCATCATCCGCCTTTGCCGTCACCACGACGCGGTAGAGGCCGCCCGGCTTCTGCCCGACGAGCCAGACGCCGCACAGCGTGGTGCCCGGGGTCATCGCGCGCAGGACGAAATCGCCGGCGTCTTCGGCGAAGTCGGGCGCGACGACGGCCGGATCGTCGCAGAGAACGTTTGCGCCGGGCGCCGCAGTCACCGGCGCGGACTGCCCCGTTTCGAGCGGCAACAAGACGGTGCCGGCCGGATCGGTTTCGGCGGCAAGCACTGCGGCGGCGATGACGGTGACGAGGGGCGCGAGCCTCCGCATCAAGCGATTCTATCTGCTCCGTTTCGGCTGCGCTCACTCTGCCCGCGCCGCCATCCTCGTCGCAGCCGCAGCGCTGGTTTGCGCTCGCACCGGTACGGCGGTGACTCCATTTGGGGTCCGTACGGTTACGACGTGTATCTTTGCATCTGGTTATCGATTGTCACAATTGTTGCAAACAGAAGATCGCGTACGGTAAGCTCTTGATCGGGTGTTCGCGCAACGATCGCGCAAGGACGCACCGACCGGGCTGAGGGCACGCTCGTCCCAAAAACGGATCCGGAAACGACGGAAGCAGCGCGCGATCTCCGCGGCGGCACTTCCGGTCATAGGGGAGCCGGTCTGACGATGCACAGGCGCCTCCGACGCCAGCTCGAGGAGGCCCTGGGTCAGGAAGAGTCGTCGCCGCATCTGCGCAAGCTGCTGCGCAGGATCGACAAGGAGTACCGCCGCGCGGATGGAGAGCGGGCGTCGCTGCAGCACGCGCTGGCGCTCCTCTCCAACCTCCTGAAGAGGCAGCCGGACGCCGAGCGACCCCGCGTCGTTTCGCCCAAGGCGCGTTTCGTGTCCCGGCTGTTCGATCAAGCTCCGTTCGCGGCCGTGCTCTGCGATGCGGACCGGAAGGTGACGGCCTGGAATACCGCGGCGGAGCAGCTCTTCGGAATCCCGCATGCGGAGGCCGTGGGCCGCGAGCTCTCGATGCTCGTCTTCCCGGACAGCGACGCGACGCGCGCGCAGGCGCGGACGGAACTGCGCCAGGCGCTGGCCCTCGGCGACACCCAGCAACTGGTGCGCGAAACGCCGACCCGATCGGGACAGTCGCGCTTGTGCGAATGGACCGTCGTGCCGCTGCACGACGGGAAGGGTCGCGAAGTCGGCAATGCGGCGCTGGTGAGGGAACGCGATCCGCTTTCGGACCGCTATGCGCTCGCCTGGCAAGGCGCCGGCGACGGGATCTGGGATTGGGACCTCACCGGCGATCGTCTCTGGTTGTCGGACTCCTGGCGCGCGATCGTCGGCATGAAAGGCGGAGGCGAAACGCCTTCGGAGTGGCTCGATCGCATCCATCCCGCGGATCGCGACTCGGTGGAGAAGGGGATCCGCGCGCACGTCGAAGGGGCAGCACCGCGATTCGAGAGCGAGCACCGCCTGCGGCACGAGGACGGAAGCTGGCGCTGGGTACTGACGCGAGCGCAGGCCACACGCGATCCGGCCGGCAAGGCGCTGCGGCTGTCGGGTTCGATGATGGACGTCACGGATCCGAAGCTCACCACCGTCCGGGTGCTGCACGATGCGCTCACCCGCCTGCCGAACCGGGCCCACTTCATCGATGTCCTCAGGCGCGCCTTCGCGCGCGTGCGGCGCCGACAGGGCGGCGGTATCGCGGTGCTGGTCGTCGATGTGGATGATTTCAGGTCGATGAACGCGCGGCTCGGGCACGAGGGCGGAGACGAGATCCTCATCCAGGTGGTGGAGCGGCTACAGACCTGCCTGGGCGAGGGCGACCTGCTCGCGCGCCTGGGCGCCGACGAGTTCGCCGTGCTGCTCGAAGATCTTTCCGGATCCGGCGCCGCGGAGATGGTGGCGAGCCGCATCCACGAGGCAGTGGCGCGGCCCTTCCAGGTTCCGACAGAGGAGTTTTCCGTCACCGTCAGCATCGGCATCGCCTCGAGCGCGCCCGCATATACCCGGGTGGAGGACCTGCTTGCCGATGCCGCCGCGGCGATGTACCGCGCCAAAGCGCAGGGTCGGGGACATTCCGCAGTGTTCGACGCGAAGATGCGGGAGCGCGCTCCGCACCTGCTCGAGCTGGAGGCGGAACTGCGCAACGCCCTGGCGCGCGAGGAGTTCCGCGTTCACTATCTGCCCATCGTGGACGTCGCCCGCGGCCGCATCCAAGGCCTCGAGGCGCTGATCCGCTGGGCGCATCCCGAGCGCGGGTTGATCGCGCCGGAGCACTTCGTGCCGCTCGCCGAGGAGACCGGGCTGATCGTCCCCATCGGACGCTGGCTGCTCGGCCAGGCCGGCCGCGACTTCCACAGCTGCCGGGGGGCCGGCGCGCAGCCGCTGACGCTGAACGTGAACCTGTCCTCGCGGCAGCTCGAGCACGGCGACCTGCTCGAGCACATCGACGGCGTGCTTGCCGAGCACGGTCTCGATGCCGCGGAGCTCGCGCTGGAGCTGACCGAGAGCACCTTGCAGTGCGGCGAGCACGCCGTCCGGCTCGGCGAGCTGCGGGATCGCGGCGTGCGGCTGTACATGGACGATTTCGGGACCGGAGCGTGCTCGCTCAATTCGCTGCTGCGGCTGCAGCTCGACTCGTTGAAGATCGATCGCTCGCTGTTCACCGGCGGTTCCCCGCGCGGCCAGGCTCCAGAGCTGGTGCGCACCATCGTCGCGCTCGCGCGCGACATGGGGACGCAGGTGGTCGCCGAGGGAGTGGAGACGGCGGAGCAGCTCGGCTTCCTGCGCGAGGTGGGATGCGCGGCCGCCCAGGGCTTCTACTTCTCGCCACCGGTGGATGGCGAAGGAGCCGGCGACCTGCTCGAGCACATCGACGGCGTGCTTGCCGAGCACGGTCTCGATGCCGCGGAGCTCGCGCTGGAGCTGACCGAGAGCACCTTGCAGTGCGGCGAGCACGCCGTCCGGCTCGGCGAGCTGCGGGATCGCGGCGTGCGGCTGTACATGGACGATTTCGGGACCGGAGCGTGCTCGCTCAATTCGCTGCTGCGGCTGCAGCTCGACTCGTTGAAGATCGATCGCTCGCTGTTCACCGGCGGTTCCCCGCGCGGCCAGGCTCCAGAGCTGGTGCGCACCATCGTCGCGCTCGCGCGCGACATGGGGACGCAGGTGGTCGCCGAGGGAGTGGAGACGGCGGAGCAGCTCGGCTTCCTGCGCGAGGTGGGATGCGCGGCCGCCCAGGGCTTCTACTTCTCGCCACCGGTGGATGGCGAAGGAGCCCGGGCCCTGCTCGAGCGAAGCGCGAGCTGGTGAGACGTTCGACGGCGGGCGGTGCTCAATTGCCTGCCGGGAGCGTGCTCCGCGAGATGGCGGTGAAATTCAACCTCGAGCGCAGGCGCAACAGGGGGCGCTCCACCAGCCGGTAGGACGCCTCGGCGCACAAGACTGCGCCGATGACGAGCAGCGGGATTTTCCAGAGCGGAGTGGGCCTTTCGTGCGTCAGCCAGAGCTGCTGCCAGAGGTACAGGCTGTACGAGATCGCACCGGCGTGGACGAACGCGGGCGAGTTCAACACCCGCGCCGGCTTCGAAGCCGGATGCCGGAGCGCCCACAGCACGATCGAGCAGGCACTCAGCTCTTCGAGACCGTATCCGAAGGCCACGTTTGCGAAGCCGACGTGCCGCACGATTCCGGCGATGAGAACGCAGTACGCGGCGGCGAAGGCCGCCGTCCGTGGCCGCCCGAGAATCTCCAGGGGGCGCGAAGACGGATTCAGGCGCTGTTCGAGCGCCGCCCAGCATCCGATCATCAGCGCATCGACGCGCAGATGAAGCATGGAGGTGATCGCGGGACGCAGATGGGGCACGTAGAAATAGGTGAGAACGCGCGCCAACGGCGCCGCGAAGATGAGCAAGAGCGCTGTCCGCCGCGCCTTGGCGGCGCCGACGATCACGAGCAAGAGCGGCCAGAGCGCGTAGAACTGCTCTTCGACGCTCAGCGACCAGGAATGATTGAGGACCCAGGAATCCGGGTTCACGTAATCGGTCGTGAACGAGAGCGCGTGGGCGAACCCGCCACGGCCCGCGACGACGGCGCCCGCACATGCCAGCACCGCGATCGTCGAGAGATAGACCCAGTAAGCGGGCAGGATGCGCAAGCCACGGCGAACGTAGAACCTGAACAGGTTGATGGCGCCCGACTCGTCTTGCTCGGCGATGAGCAGGCGGGTGATGAGAAACCCGCTGATCACGAAGAAGATGGTCACGCCGACGGGGCCCCAGACGTCGACCACGCCAGCCCCGAACAGAAGGTGGCGGCCGACCTTCAGCAGTTTCTCGGCATGGCCGAGAACCACCATCGCCGCCGAGATCCCGCGCAGCCCGTCGAGTGATGGCAGCCGCTCCGGTAACGATCGAGCTTCGCGCGTTGCCTGCGCGTCCAAAACCCCCCCTCCCCGGACGAAGCTGCGCACGTTCTACCGGGAGCGCACTGACCCGATCGTCCGAACCGGGCGCTCGCTCGTCTTGGCGCGCAGGCGCGGGGACGCGAGCGCGGCGATCGCAACCTGGCCCATCCTTCCGACCAACGTCGAGGGACGACGTGCGTCGGACTTGAAAACACGCGGTCCACTTGGCCGGATCACCCGCTCCACGTCGAAGGATAGCCAGGCGCGAGGAGCCCCAATGCAAACCCAACCAGCCAGGGAGCATCTCCGCTTCCTGGAAAACCGCTGGCTCATTCTCTTCTTCAGCGTCCTCAGCATGATCGCGGTGGCGAATTTCCAGTACGGGTGGACGTTGTTCGTGCCCCCCCTGCAAAAGCACTTGCGCGCGGAGCAGGCGGCGGTCCAGGTCACCTTCACGGTCTTCGTCCTCCTCGAGACCTGGCTCGTGCCGTTCGAGGGATGGCTGGTGGACCGGTTCGGCCCGAGGCTGCTGGTGATGATCGGCGGCGTCTGCGCCGGCCTGGGCTGGGTGGGCAGCGGCAAGGCCGAATCGCTCACCGCGCTATACCTCTCGTACGCCCTCGCCGGTCTTGGTGCGGGAGTGGTGTACGGGACCGCGATCGGCAGCGCGCTCAAGTGGTTCCCCGATCATCGCGGACTCGCAGCGGGACTGACGGCGGCGGGTTTTGGGGCCGGTTCAGCGCTGACCGTCTATCCGATCGCGAACATGATCAACACGGCGGGATATCAGCACGCCTTCATCCAGTGGGGCCTGATCCAGGGAGCGGTGGTGATCGTGGCGGCGTTGTTCCTCGAGGCTCCGCCTGCCGGCTGGTTGCCGCACGCTTGGGCGCGCGCACCGCAGGGCCAGGAAGTGAAGAAGCGCCAGACATCGACGGACTTCACCTCCGGGCGGATGGCCGCGACCTCCCAGTTCTGGGTCCTCTATCTGATGATGACGCTGGTTGCGACCGGTGGCCTGATGGCGACGGCCCAGCTGAACCCGATGGCTGTGTCGTTCAACGTCGACAAGGTGCCGATCACGTTCTTGTGGCTCACCTTGCCGGCGCTGCAGTTCGCCCTCTCCGCGGATCGGGTGCTGAATGGACTCTGCAGGCCGGTTTGGGGGTGGATCTCGGATCACATCGGCCGCGAGCTGACGATGACCATAGCCTTCGCGCTGGAGGCGTTGGCCATCTTCCTGCTGATCAAGTTCGCGCCGAACCCGAAGCTGTTCGTCGTCTTCAGCGCGTTCACCTTCTTCGGCTGGGGCGAGATCTACTCGCTGATGCCGGCCATCTGCGGCGATTTCTTCGGCCGCAAGCACGCGACGCAGAACTACGGGTTCCTCTATACGGCGAAGGGCACCGCCTCGGTGTTCGTGCCCATCGGGTCGGCCCTCGCCGCGGGCAAGGCCTTCGATTTTCGCGCCGACGTGCTCCTGCTGCTGGGCGGCGCGCTGGCGTTCTTCTCGCACTTCCTCGCGCCCACCATTCTTCGCCTCGACTGGCGGCGCAAGAGCCACGACATCCTCTTCGGGATCGGCCTGGCTCTCGTCGCGTATGGCGTTGCGCTGACCGTCGTCCCGACGATCTGGACGCCCTTTGCCGCGAAGTACACGCTCCCGAGGATCGGCTGGTCGGGCGTCTTCGCGATCGCCATCGTCTTCGATCTGAGCGCCGCCGCGATCGCCTTCCTCGTGCTGCGCACCATGAAGGTGCCGCAATTCGTCACGGATGCACCCGCCCCCATGGCTGCGGAAGCTGCGCTTGCGCCGAAGAAGATGGTCTAGCCGTTCGATCACGCCTGGTCGGCAACTGCAGCCAACTCCGCACGCGGTACCCGCCGTCCGATCCGGAGCACCACCAAGGCCGCAAGGAGACAGATCGCGCCCGCAACGACCCAGGCCGGCGTATAGGTCGTGAGGCTCGAGCGGATGACGCCCGCGCCCAGCGCGCCGATGCCGGCTCCGATCTGGTGGGAGGCGACGATCCAGCCGAAGGCGATTGGCGCATCGCGGACGCCGATTGCTTCCGTGGTCAGGCGCACCGTCGGCGGGACCGTGGCGATCCAGTCGAGGCCGTAGAAGACCGCGAACAGCGGCAGGCCGATCACTTGCGCGTCGAACGCCTGTGGCAGCCAGAGGAGCGCGAGACCGCGCAGGCCGTAGTACCAGAAGAGGAGCTTGCGTGAATCGAATCGATCCGACAGCCAGCCGCTGGCCGTCGTGCCGATGAGATCGAATACCCCCATCACGGCCAGCAGGCCGGCGGCGCGCACTTCGGGGATGCCGTGGTCCATGCAGGCCGGAACGAGGTGCGTGCCGACCAGACCGTTGGTGGTCGCGCCGCAGACGAAGAAGCTGCCGGCGAGGAGCCAGAAGTCGGGCTTGCGAGCGCTCTCGCGCAGCACGCGAATGGCGTTGGCGACCGGGTTCTCGCGCGATCGCGCGTCCGGCGCCGTCCCCGGGAGCGCTCCGTAGGGAAGCACTCCCAGATCGGAGGGACGATCGCGCACCAGGAACAGGACCAGCGGCAGCAGCAGGGCCACGATCGAGGCGACCACCAGCGTGACCGCGCGCCAGCCGTGGTGCTCGACGATGTGGGCCTCGAGTGGAAGGAAGAGCATCTGTCCGGTGGCGGTGCTCGCGGTCAGCACGCCCATCACGGTGCCGCGGCGCGCGACGAACCAGCGGCTGACCACGGTGGCGCCGAGTACGATCGCGGTCGTCCCGGTACCGAGGCCCACCAGGATCCCCCAGGTGAGGACGAGCTGCCAGCTCGATCGCATCTGCGAAGTGAGGGCCACGCCCGCGCAGATCACGGCCAGCGAGACCAGGACCGTGCGGCGAATCCCGAATCGTTCCATCAGCGCCGCGGCGAAGGGGCCCACCAGTCCGTAGAGCACCAGGTTCACCGATACCGCCGAGGAGAGGACGGCGCGGCTCCAGCCGAACTCGCGCTCGAGCGGGACGATCAGGATCGAGGGAGTGGCGCGGACCGCGGCAGCGCAGAGGAGCACGACGAAGATCGCGCCGGCGACCGCGAATGCAGGGTGGATCTTCCGATTCATCAGGCTCATGAGACGAGCTCCCGCCGCTCTGAAAAGCGCGAACGGTAGGCGGACGGCGTCACGTGCAGGGCGCGGAGGAAAGCGCGGCGCAGGATCTCCGCACTGCCGAAGCCGCAGTGCGACGCCACCTCCTCCAGTCCCGCCGCGGATTGTTGCAGGGCGCGGCGCGCCGCCTCCAGCCGCAGCTGTTCGATCGCCTCCGCGGGAGCAACACCCAGCTCCTTGCGGAAGACGCGCGTGAGATGACGCGCGCTCTTGCCGACCCGGCGCGCGAGGGCTGGCACCGACAGATCTGCCGCGGGGTGCTCGGCGGCCCAGGCGACGAGCTCTCGCACCGAAGGGGTCTGCGCGGCTTGCAGGCGTAGCGGAGCGCTGTACTGGCTCTGGTCGCCCGGCCGGCGCAGGTACACGACCATCGCC
>VBKQ01000531.1 GCA_005879505.1 Deltaproteobacteria bacterium | reverse complement strand
AGATCCGCGAGGACGATCGCGAGCGGGAGCCGAGGAAGGAGCGCGGAGCGCTCGCCGAGGAAGCGGTCGAGGCTTAGCCGCCCATGCCCTTTGGTCTGCTGGCGGCGCTTCTCTGCGCCGCGACGGAACCGCTCGCGCTTCCCCTGCCGGACCACGCCGCGGAGCGGGCGGCGAAACCGCGAAAGAGACCGGGCAAGCCCGCGACGACCGGCGTGCTCAACGTGAACCGCGCGACGGAAGCCGAGCTGCGGGGGACACGACCTTGCGGCCGCTTCGCCCTTGACCGCGGGAAATGGAGGGAGTAACCGGACGCCCGACAAACGAAGTCCGCCGCCGTGGTGCCCCCCGGTCCGGGGGCCTAGAGGGAAGCCGGTCGAAAGCCGGCGCGGTCCCGCCACTGTAGCCGGGCAGCCAGTCCCACGAAGCCACTCGCAAGCATGCGGGGAAGGCGGGACGGCGCGCAGCGCGAGGTCGCTGCAGACCCGGGAGCCAGGAAACCTGCCTGGCGGCGCAAAGCGCTTTCACCTCTTCGAGAGAAAGAGGGGAGCCCGTGCCGCCGTCCCTCGCCTTCCCACGCTGCCTGCTGCCGTTCGCGATGGTCGCCGCGCCGATCGCGCGAGCGCAGGAGCCGGGCGAGACCATCGAGGTGCAGGGCGCGCGCTCCGGCGGCTCGCCGCGCGCGCCGGCCACGGCCGCGACCGTCATCGACACCGCGCTGTTCGGCGGCGAAGTGCGCTCCGTCGCGGAGATGCTGTCGACGGCCCCGGGCGTCTCCATCCACGCGCTCGGCGGACCCGGGCAGACAGCGACTCTGTCCCTGCGTGGCGCGAGCGCCGATGAGTCCCTGGTGCTGCTCGACGGCATCCCGCTGCAGGGACCTGGCGGGGGCGCCGTGGATCTGTCCTCGCTGCCCTCGACGATCCTCGATCGGATGATCGTCAGTCGCGGCGTCCTCGGCGCCCAATTCGGCGCGGGGGCACTCGGCGGCGTGGTCGAGCTGTTGCCGCGGGCGGCGCGGGGGACCTGGGCAGGCGGAGCGGAGGCGTCCGTCGGTTCGTTCGGCACCGAGCGCCTCGCGCTCGACGCGGCGATGCCCGTGGGGAATGGCAGCGCCCTTCTCGCAGTGCAGGGCGATCGGACGTCTGGCGATTTCGAGTACGCGCGCCAGCGCACGCCGGAGATTCCCGGATCTCCGTACTTCGGCTTCACGCGCGAGAACGCCGACGCCACTCGCGGTTCCGGGCTGCTGCGGATTTCGCAGGAGCTCAGCGGCGACCTCGGATTCGATCTGCTCGTGCAGGGAACTGCGGGTGTGCGGGGGCTGCCGGGTTCCTCGGCCGCGCCGACTCCGCGCTCGCGCGAATTCGATGCGGACGGCGTCGCCGGCGTCCGCCTGCGCGGCTCAAGCGGCGATGCCACGTGGTCGGTGCGGGCCTCGGGCGTGCTCGATCGCTCCGAGCTGCGAGGAGCGCTCGCGTTCGGCGACTGCGAGGACGGGACACCGGACTGTCCGCGCCAGGACCAGCGCTCCTCGAGCGCGCGCGCGGAAGGCGAGTTGGCGCTGCTTGTGGGCGAGGCGAACTCGCTCCGCTTCCTCCTTTCCGGCGGCGGCGAATGGGTCCATGGGACAACGGGCGCGCGGCGGCGTGGCCTGCTCTCCGCCTCCGTTCGCGACGATCTGGCGCTCGCGGCGGGGTTCTCGCTGCATCCTGCCGTTCGCCTGGACAAGGTCGGCTCGCAGACCGGGGTCAGTCCGGGAATCACCGCGCAGTGGAAACCCGCGCCTGAGCATCCGCTGTCGCTGCGCGCGGGATGGGGGCTCTCGTACCGCGCGCCGACGTTCAGCGAGCTCTATCTCGAGCGCGGCGGCGTCGCCGCCAATCCGGATCTGCAGCCCGAGCGCGCCTGGTCGGTCGATGCGGGCGTCGAGGGGCGCCTGGCGCTGCTGACGCTCTCGGCCACCGCGTTCTGGTCGAGCTACCGCGAGCTCATCCTTTACCAGCTGTTTCCCCCGGCGCGGGTGAAACCGTTCAACGTCGGCGAGGCGCGCATCGCGGGCGTCGAGCTGCAGGCGATCGTCCCGCTGCCGGCGCACCTGCTCGCAACCGTTTCCTACAGCTTTCTCGACGCCGTGAACCGGGCCGACGGCCACAAGCTCGCCTATCGCCCTCCGCACCGGCTCTTCGCGCGGCTCGCGAGGCGGGGCGACCGCCTCGAGGGGTACGGCGAAGCGAGCTTCACCTCCGCGATCCCGCGCAACGCCTTCGACACGGCCTTCGTCGACGGCCAGCTGCTGCTCAATGCCGGCGTCGGCGTCCGCGCAGCCGGACCGCTCTGGGTGGACGTCGAGGCGAAGAACCTGCTCGACAAGCGCACGTACGAAGACCTCTTCCAGTACCCGCTTCCGGGGCTCTCGATCGCGCTGATC
>VBKQ01000175.1 GCA_005879505.1 Deltaproteobacteria bacterium | reverse complement strand
GCGGCATTGCGCGATCTGGGCGTCGTGCCCGAAGCGCGCCGCCGGCTGCTGCGCGACGAGGGCCGGCGGCGGTTCGCGCTCCTCTTGCGCCAGAAGCAGCCCGTGGCGGTGATCGAGGTGTTTTTCGAGGAGCGCGCTTCCCGCGGTCTCGACGGGCGGCCGGATCCGCGCGCAGCCGAGATCGCCCGTCGCGAGGAGGAGATCGTGCGCCGCATCGACGAGCTGCTGGTGCGCCTGCCGCCGCCCGCGCCACCGCTCCCCCGAACGCTGCAACCGGGCGAGCATGACTTTTCGCCGCTCGGCCTGTGCCGTCTGTGTGGTCAGGGCAGCTCGAGCCTGCTCGCGTGCCCGGGGACGAAGCGCGAGGAAGCCCCCAGCCGCGACCGCTTCGAGCTGATCGAGCTGGAATGATGGGCGTCCTTCTCGCAGCGCTGCTGGCCGCCGCCCTGCCGGTGCTCCCGGTCTCGCAGGCCCCGAAGCTGGTCGCGCAGGCCGCGGGAAAACAGGCGCGGCCGGTGGTCCTCCACTTCTGGGCAACCTGGTGTGTCGCCTGCCGGCAGGAATTCCCGTCGCTCCGCCAGCAGCTGCTGCAATTGCCTGACCGGGGCGCCGGCGTCCTCCTCGTCAGCATCGATCGCCCGGAGCAGCGCGCGAGAGCGGAGGAGATGCTCGCGCAGTACAAGCTGCTCGCCGTACCCGCCGTCCTGCTGGACGCCCCAGACCCGGACCCCGTGCTGCGCGCGGTGGGCGAGCCGAAGTGGGACGGAACCCTTCCGGCGACTTTCGTCTTCGACGCCGAGGGAAAGCTGCGCAAGAGCTTCATCGGCCGGGCGAGCCCGGCGAAGCTCGAAGCGGCGGTCAGAGCGCTAACTCCCTGAGGGCCGCGGCCAGAACCGGCGCGATGGAGATCATCGTCCGCGCGCCTCCAGGATCATCTTGGTGCGGCGATCGTGCAGCGTGGGGTCCAGACCGACGGGATATCGGTGCGGATTGACGAGTCGCTTGATGCCGGCGTGCAGATGCTCGAGCTGCCGCGCCGCCCGCGCGCGCGATTCTGCCAGGGGCGGAGGGTTGTAGACGATGCGGCCTGCGCGCGTGACCGGCACCAGGAGGTCCTCCTGCGAGGCGTCCTCGGGTACGGTCTTGCGGCGGGTAGCATCCTGCATGTCCACCAGCGTTCGCGAAGGCTCGCCGTCTTCGATGTCGTAGATCAGATCGCCGATGAACTCGCCTCCGGCGCTGAAGCGCCTTATCTGTAACAAGCCGGGCACGGAGATCTTGGCGCTCTGTTCGGAGAGCTTGATCCGCCGTTTCCATTCGCCGCCCCGGACGCGGACCGCGGAGAGCTTGTAGATGCCTCCCAGCGCCGCATCCTCGGCGCCGGTGATCATCCGGGTGCCGACTCCCCAGGCCGCGATCTTCGCGCCTTGCTGCTTGAGGCTCGCGATCACGTGCTCGTCGAGCTCGTTGGAAGCGAAGATGACCGTCTTCGTGAATCCCGCGGCGTCGAGCAGCTTGCGCGCCTCGATGGAGAGCCAGGCGAGGTCTCCGGAGTCGAGGCGGATGCCGGAGAGCTCGCGCCCTTGTGAGCGCAGCCATCTTCCCGTCTCGATCGCGTTGCGGACGCCCTGCAGGGAATCGTAGGTGTCCACCAGCAGGACGACGTTGTGGGGCATCGCCTTCGCATAGGCCGCGAACGCCTCGCGCTCCGAATCGAACAGCATCACCCAGGAGTGCGCGTGCGTTCCGCGGACCGGGATTCCCAGGAGCTTTCCCGCGAGCACGTCGGAGGTCGCGGCGCACCCGCCGATGTATGCCGCGCGCGCCGCGCTCACCGCTCCGTCGATGCCCTGGGCGCGCCGGAGGCCGAACTCGATCACCGGCTCGCTCTGCGCCGCCAGGCAGACGCGCGCAGCCTTGGTCGCGATCAGCGTCTGGAAGTTGATCAGGTCGAGGAGCGGCGTCTCCAGCAGCATGCAGGGAACGATCGGGCCGCAGATGCGCAGGAGCGGCTCCTGGGGAAATACCGGAGTTCCCTCGGGGACGGCGTCGACGTCGACGCGCGGCTCGAGCGTGCGCAGGTGATCGACGAAGGCCGGCTCGAACATCGGCTCGCCGGAGTCGGCGCGCAACTCGCGCAGGTAGCGCAGGTCGTCGTCGGTGAAGCGCAGCTCGCGGATGTATTCGAGTGCGGTGGCCAGCCCGGCGGCGATGGTGAAACCGGACTCGAACGGCGCACGGCGGAAGAGGAGGTGGAATACCGCCTCTCGATCTTCCATGCCGGACTTCCAGGCCGCCGCGGCCATGCTGAGCTGGTAGAGGTCCGTCAGCAGCGCGAGAGACTGTCCGTACAGCCCGCCCAGCATCGGTCAGCGGCGCCAGGCCGCGGCCTGGGCGGCGCTGGGGTTGACGATCACTTCACCGCTCTCGCTGTCCAGCGCCACCCGATCGCCTTGGGAGACGGACTCGAAGATGTCGCGCACGCCCCAGACGACGGGCATGCCCAGGGCGGTGAGGACTGCCCCGCCTGTCGAGTCGTCGCGCGGCGTCGCGCATACCGCGCCCGTTGCTCCCGCGGCCCAGCTCCTCAGGGCGACGAGCCCGGGCAGGTGCACGGACACGACCAGCTCTCCGCGGCGGACGCGCTGGGCCTCGATGCCCGAGAGCCTCCGCGCGATCGCGCCGAGGAACGCCTCGATGTCGACAGCCCTGCGCGCGGCCGGACCATGCTGCGCGAGCGCCCGCGCCACCTCGGCGGCGATCCGCTCCAGGGCGATGGAGGGCGGAACGTACCTGGCTACGTGCTCCTGCGCCCGCTCCTCCAGGCGCACGTCCGTGAGCGTGGTGCAGATCTCTTCCAGCTCCCGGCAGGAGGCGGCCGCGGTTGCCCGGGCCCGCTCGGCGAGCTGCATGATCTCTTCCCGCTCCGACGCAAAGGCAGCCGAGAGCTGTCCGGGCGACGTCTTCCGTGGATCGCGGCGCGGCAGCGCCCGCGACAGCAGCGTGGCCACCCCGAGCGAGCGCCCGCGGTGGTTTCCCTCGCCGCGGAGGATCACGTGCGCCCCGGCTGGGTTCTGGGACTCGATCAGGGCGGTGAGCGCGCGCGTGGCACTGATGGTCAGCAGGATGTCGGATTCCGAGAACGGGCCGGCCTCGCGCTGCAGCACCAGCGCTCCGCGCGGCCGCGTGGCCGACAACAGAGGGATGGCAAGGAATGCCGGGTAACGCTCTTCGGCGAGCTGCGGGAAGTACTCGAACTGCTCGGTGAGACGAGCGTCGTTGACGGTCACCGGGCTCATCGTCTCCACGCAGGTGCCGGTGATCCCCTGGCCGACCTTCATGCGCACTTCGCCGAGGGCGTCCCGGGTGAATCCGAACGTGCCGCGCAGCACCAGCTCATCGCCGGCTTCGAGCACGTACACCGAAGCGACGGGCGATGCGGTCATCGCCGCGAGCTGCTCGCAGAGATAGCAAAGCCCGGCGGAGAGGGAACCAGCCGCCGACGCCCCGGCAGCGAACTTCAGAGCTGCCTGGACGCGGTCCGAGCGATCGACGATCTGCACGGGCACTCGCGGCGGATCCACAGGCGCGAACAGTAACGGAATCCTCCGCCAGTTGAAACGCTCCCGGCGGCGACTCGCCGTTCACGAACGCCGGGCCGCCGCGCTTTCCAACACGCGCAGCGCGGCACCGCGCTCGCTCGCCCTCCAGCCGGGGTATTTCCTTGTGGGAGAGCTGCGCGGGAAAGCGCGCTGCGCGCGGAAATGGAGTTACAATCGTGTAGGTTCCTCGCCAGGAGGCAAAAACGATGACGGTTTCCGCCGCTCCCCGCCCGCACGTCGACCTGCAGAACGCCGTGGTGCGATTCGCGGGCGACTCGGGCGATGGGATGCAGCTCACCGGGACGGAGTTCACGCGCGAGGCGGCGCTCTACGGCAACGACCTCGCCACCTTCCCGGACTACCCGGCGGAAATCCGCGCCCCCGCGGGAACGACGGCGGGCGTCTCCGGCTACCAGATCCAGTTCGCCGCGCACGAAGTGTATTCCGCGGGCGACCAGCCGGACACGCTGGTGGCGATGAACCCGGCGGCGCTGAAAGTGCACCTGCCGGACCTCAAGCGCGGCGGCCTGCTCATCCTCAACGAGGCGACCTTCAAGCAGTCCGACCTGGATCGCGCGGGGTGGAAGACGAATCCCCTCACCGACGGCACCCTGGAGAACTACCAGGTGATCAAGGTGGACTTCGAGCACCTGGTCGGAAAGGCCGTGGAGGGCACCGGCGTCTCCGCGAAGGACGCCAGCCGGTGCAAGAACTTCTACGCCCTCGGCCTGGTGTTCTGGATCTACTCCCGCGACATCGAGCGCGAGGAGCAGGCCATCCGGGAGCGGTTCAAGAAGAGCCCGCCGCTGGCGGAAGCGAACGTGCGCGCCTTCAAGGCAGGATACAACTACGGCGAGACCATCGAGGCTCTGGACGCCCCCTATTCCATCCAGCCGGCGCGGCTCAAGCCCGGCAAGTACCGCAACGTCACCGGGAACAGCGCGCTAGCGCTCGGTCTCATCGCCGCGGCGCAGAAGGCGGGTCTGCGGATGTTCTACGGCAGCTACCCGATCACCCCGGCCAGCGACATCCTCCACGAGCTTTCCAAGTACCGGCGCTTCCAGCTGACGACGTTCCAAGCGGAGGATGAGATCGCGGCGATCTCCGCGGCCATCGGAGCGTCGTTCGCCGGCGCGCTCGGCGTCACCGGCTCGAGCGGTCCCGGGATCGCGCTCAAGATGGAAGCGATGGGTCTCGCCTTGATGACCGAGCTGCCGCTGGTGATCATCAACGTGCAGCGCGGCGGACCGTCGACCGGGCTACCCACCAAGACGGAGCAGTCGGACCTATTCCAGGCGGTCTATGGACGCAACGGCGAGTGCCCCATCCCGGTGCTCGCCGCCCGTTCCCCAGCCGACTGTTTCGAGACCGCCTACGAGGCTTGCCGGATCGCCATCGATTGCCGCACGCCGGTCATCCTCCTCTCGGACGGGTCGCTGGCGAACGGCAGCGAGCCGTGGCTCCTTCCGGACGTGAACAGCCTGCCGAAGATCGATCCGGACTTCGCCACCGATCCGGCCGGGTTCATGCCGTACAAGCGCGACGACAAACTTGCCCGGCCTTGGGCCATTCCGGGTACCCCCGGACTCGAGCACCGCATCGGTGGCCTGGAGAAGGATGCGCTCACCGGCAACATCAGCTACGACGCGCAAAATCACGAGAAGATGGTGCGCACGCGCGCCGAGAAGGTCCGCCGCATCGCCGACCGGCTGGAGCCGACGGAACCTTTCTTCGACCCCGAAGGGGACGTGCTGGTGATCGGATGGGGCGGGACGTACGGATCGATCACGCAGGCGGTGATCGAGGCGCGCCAGACCGGGCTGAGGGTGGGCCACGTCCACCTGCGGCATGTCTTCCCGCTGCCGAACGACCTGACGGACATCGCGGCGCGCTACCGGAACGTGCTGGTTCCCGAGCTGAACATGGGCCAGCTGCGCTTCCACCTGCGCGGTCAGCTCGGGCTCGAGTCGGTGGGCCTGAACAAGATCCAGGGCAAGCCGTTCCACGTCGCCGAGGTCCGCTCGGCCATCGAATCGCTCGCGCGGCGCAAGCACCTGCCCGCGGAACAGGAGATCGCCTAGATGTCCGCTCCTCTCGTAAAGCTGACGAAAAAGGACTTCGTCTCCGATCAGGAGGTGAGGTGGTGCCCGGGATGCGCCGACTTCGCCATCCTGGCAGGCGTGCAGAAGCTGATGCCCGAGCTGGGCATCTCCCGGGAGAAGACGGTCTTCATCAGCGGGATCGGCTGCGCTTCCCGGTTCCCCTACTACATGAACACGTACGGCTTTCACGGGATCCACGGCCGCGCCCCGGCCATCGCCACCGGCCTGAAGATGGCGAATCCGGACCTGACCGTCTGGGTGGTGACGGGTGACGGCGACGGGCTCTCCATCGGCGGAAACCACCTGATCCACGCATTGCGAAGAAACGTCGACCTCAAGATCCTGCTCTTCGACAACCGGATCTACGGGTTGACCAAGGGACAGGCTTCGCCGACCAGCGAGCTGGGCAAGAAGACCAAGAGCTCGCCCTTCGGGACCGTCGATCGGCCCTTCAACCCGCTGACGCTGGCGCTCGGCGCCGGCGCGACCTTCGTGGCGCGCACGACCGCCAACGACATGCCGCACATGTCCAGCGTGCTCAAGCGGGCCGCGGCGCACAAAGGCGCTGCGTTCGTGGAGATCTGGCAGAACTGCGTCGTCTTCAACGACGGCGCGTTCGACGAGTGGAGCGAGAAGGACGTGCGCGACGAGCGCCTGCTCAAGCTCGAGCACGGCAAGCCGCTGGTGTACGGCAAGACCAAGGACAAGGGCCTGCGGATCGGCGGCGGGTTTACGCTGGAGATGGGCGCGGCGGATGGCGCGGTGGTGCACGACGAGTCGCGCGACAATCTTTCGCTGGCGCTGGCGCTGGCGGCGCTGGAGCCGCCCTGGCCGCAGGTGATGGGCGTCCTGCGGGCGGTCGACCTGCCGACGGTCGACCAGCTCGCGCGGGAGCAGGAGCGGGAAGCGGAGAAGTCGCGAGGCCCGGCCACGCTGCAGGCGCTGTTGCAGAGCGGGGATACCTGGGACGTGACGGCGGGCGCCGGGGACGCGTAAAGGCTCAATATTTAGACCGGTGCGCCGCCTCATGCACGTCGCCGGACGACTGGAGTGCTGACGCTATTTCCCGTCTTCATTCCTGAGGGCTGGAGCGCCTTTACGCTAGTGCAGCCTCGGGGGCGGGATTAAGTTCCCGCGCATGTTGAAGCGCGAGTTCGGTCCCGCCCGGGTGCCCGTCATCGGCCAAGGCACCTGGCGGTTGCGCGGCCCCGAAGCGGTCGACGCGCTGCGAACGGGGATCGAGCTCGGCCTCACGCACATCGACACCGCGGAGCTGTACGGCACCGAGGAGATGGTCGCCCAGGCCATCGAAGGCCGGCGGGACGAGATCTTCCTCGTCTCGAAGGTCCTTCCCTCCAACGCCACACGAGAGGGGACCGTGCGCGCGTGCGAGCAGTCGCTGCAGCGGCTGCGGACGGACCGGCTCGATTGCTACCTCCTGCACTGGCCAGGCCCGCACCCGCTGGAAGACACCATCGCCGCGTTCGAGGAGCTGCGGGCCGCGGACAAGATCCGCAGCTACGGCGTCAGCAACTTCGACGTGGAGGCGCGCGTGCTGCCGGCGTGCCGCGAGTTCGGCGCGGTGCTCGTCGGATACAGCCCGTTCGACAATCTTCCCGAAGGCGGCGAGCTGGCCGCGGTGGCGGTGGAGCTGCACGCGACCCGGCGGCAGGTGGCGCTCGCGTTCCTGGTCCGGTTGCCGGGAACCTTTGCCATCCCGAAAGCGTCGACCGTCGAGCACGTGCGCGAGAACGCGGGCGGTGCTTCCCTGAAGCTGACCGAGCGGCAGATCGCGCGCCTCGAGCGCGCGTATCCAGTGCATGTCCGGAGCGAGCTTCCCACCTCCTGACAGCCGAGCTTGACATCATTACAGTATCTGAGTAAGATGCTGTCATGGTTCTCGAGGAGCTTTCGGATCGCGTCGCGCGCGAGCTCGGAGAGCGTGGATTGCTGGGCGCGGCTGCGGACGGCCGTGTCTCCGACGCGCCCGACGCGCGCACGGTCCGGTACTACACGACGCTCGGGCTGCTCGACCGCCCGCGCATCGAAGGGCGTCAGGCGAGATATGCAGAGCGGCACCTGCTGCAGCTGCTCGCGATCAAGGCGCTGCAGGCGTGCGATCTGCCGCTGGCGGAGATCCAACAGCGCCTGTACGGCCGCAGCGACGCGGAGCTGAAAGCGCTGGTCGAATCGCTGGCGGCGGAAGCGCGCACGAGCGCGGCGTCGGCAGCTCGAGTGACTTCACTGCGGCTGCGCGAAATCGCGGTGGAGCCGGGAGTCCGTCTGGTGGTCGAAGAAGGCTGGCGGCCGCGCGACCCGGCCGCGCTGGAAGCGAGGATTCGAGCGGCGTTGGCCGCGCTTGGAGGCGAGCGATGACGTTGGCAATCCCCATGGTGGACATCCCTTCCGGCCTGACCCGCGTCCTGGGCTCGCTGAAGGCGAAGGAGCAGCCCCTGCCGCTCGAGAGCGTCCAGCTCCGCGCGCGCGTGGTCGATCGCGTCGCCGAGGTGACCGTCGAGCAGAAGTTCGGCAACCCGTTCCGGGAAGCCATCGAGGCGGTCTACGTCTTTCCCCTCGCGGGCGGCAGCGCCGTGAGCCGCTTCGAGATGCAGATCGGCAAGCGGGTGGTGCGCGGCCGGATCGAGGAGCGCGCGGAGGCGCGCCGCCAGTATGCGCAGGCGCTCGATCAGGGCAAGCGCGCCGCGCTGCTCGAGCAGGAACGCGACGACGTCTTCACCGTGCAGGTCGGAAACGTGACGCCAGGCGACGCGGTCGTCGTCCGCTTGACCTACAGCGAGCGGCTGCCCTTCTTCGAGGACGGGCGCACCGAGCTGCGCCTGCCGCTGGTCGTCGCGCCGCGATACGTCGGAGGCGAGGAGCTTCCGCGCGAGCAGGCGGGCCACGGCGTCGTCCCCGATACGACCACGGTCCCGGACGCGTCGCGGATCACGCCCCCGCGGCTGGTGCCCGGATTCGATGCGAAGGTGTCGTTGGGCGTCGAGGTGGAGCTGTTCGGCGGCTTCTCCGACCTGGCCTGCTCGCAGCACGCGGTGAGCACTTCGTCGGGACCGGAGAGCGCGCGGGTCATGCTCTCGCGGGAGCGCGAGCCTCTGGACCGGGACTTCGTCCTGCGCTGGAGGATCGCGGGCGAAGAGGTGAAGTCCCAGCTCCTCGCTCATGGCGGATTCGCGCTCCTTTCCGTGGTGCCGCCCGCGCGCCAGGGATTCCTCGGCGTCGCCCGCGACGTGGTCTTCGTCCTCGATCGCTCCGGCTCGATGCAGGGGCCGAAGATGGCCTCCGCGGGCCGCGCCTGCGCTTCGCTGTTGCGCACGCTCGGGCCGCGCGACCGGTTCTCGCTGCAGGCGTTCGACGAGGTCGTCGAATGGATGCCAGGCGGTTTCCAGCAGGCGGACGAAGGCGCGATCGAGCGCGGCGAGAAGTGGCTGCGGTCGGTCGAGGCGCGCGGAGGAACGGAGCTCGATCTCGCGATGCGCGAGGCGCTCCAGCAGCTGCGCAGCCGCGGCGAGAGCGCCGGGCGGGCGCCGGTGGTCGTGCTGCTCACGGACGGACAGGTAGGCGACGAGTCGAGCGTGCTCAAGCGCCTGCAGGCCGAGCTGGGCGATGCGCGCGTGTTCACGGTCGGCATCGACACCGCGGTGAACGACGGATTCTTGCGCCGGCTCGCCGCGCTCGGCGGAGGTACCAGCACGTTCGTCGAGCCGGGAGCTCGGCTCGAGGAGGCGCTGCAGTCCGTGGGCCGCGAGATCGGCACGCCTCTGGTCACCGACCTGCACATCGATGGCGAGGTGACCGGACTGGCGCCGGCAAGGATCCCGGACTTGTTCGCGGGCCGCGCGGCGGTGGCGTTCTTCCGCCTCGGCGGCCCGCGGGTCAAGATCACGGGCCGCTTCGCCGACGGCAGCCAGTTCGAGCAGGAGCTCGAGGCGCGCGAGGCGCCGCTTGCTGCCATCGATCACCTCTGGGCACGGGCTCGCATCGTCGACCTCGAGGACGAGTTCCGCGCTTCGCGCTCGGAAGCTGTGAAGAAGGAGATCGTCGCGCTCTCGATCCGGCACACCGTTCTCACCCGTTTCACGGCGTTCGTGGTGGTGGATGACGAGGTGGTGAACCAGGGCGGGACGCGGCGCACGGTGGTGCAGCCCGTGGAGATGCCAGCCGACTGGGAGATGACCCAGGTGATGGCCGGGGGCGGGCCGGCGGTGCTCTCCGCCCCGTTTGCCCGAGGACCGCAACGCGCTCCGCTGAAGGCGATGGGGCGGATGCCGGCGGCGACGGCCCAGGCGGGCGCCGGAAAGGCGGCGATGGCCAGCGTCCCTCGGCAGCTGATGGAGAAGCTGATCGGAAAGCATTCCCTCGAGAAGCCCGCCACCGTTGCGGAGCGCGAGAGGGTGCGGCTGGCGCTCGAAGCGTTCCTGGGAGCGTTCGTCGCGGCCCGGGGCGGCCGCGGCGGCGCAGAGCAGTTGGAACAGGCGCGGATCGATCTGCTCCGCGCGCTCGGGGAATCACTCGCGATTGCCACCGCGGTGCCGCTGCTGCAGGCCTTCCTGCGCGGGGCGGCGGTAGAGCTCGTCGCGGCGGTCGCGGCCGGAGCTGCCGACGCAGCACTTTATGCCCGGCATGCCCGGTTGCTGGAGGCAGGCCGCGACCAGGCCCGGGTGGCGCTCGGCGAAGCGGGCGCGCCTGCCGGCAGCTTCTGGGAGGCATCCATCTAGTGAAGACCAACGCCGCGCGGATCCTCGACGCGCTCGGGATCCGCTACGAGCTGCGCGAGTACGAGGTCGACGAAGAGAACCTCTCGGCCGAGTCCGTAGCGCGCAAGGTGCGGCTGCCGCCCGAGCAGGTGTTCAAGACGCTGGTTTGCCGCGGAGACCGCACCGGCGTCCTCTTCGCGGTGGTGCCGGCCGGGGCGGAGCTCGACTTCAAGGCCGCGGCGCGCCTCTGCGGCGATCGCAGCGTTGAGATGGTCGCCCTGCGCGAGGTGCAGCCGCTCACCGGCTACATCCGGGGTGGCGTGACCGTGCTCGGGGCGCGCAAGGACTATCCGGCGTACGCGGACGAGACCATCGAGCTGTTCGACGTGATCTCGGTATCGGCGGGCGCGCGCGGCACGCAGCTCCTGCTCGCGCCTTCCGACTACCTTCGGGCAACGAAGGCCAGGACCGGCCCGCTCACGCGCTGAGCGCCAACGCGGAATCGGTCACGAAGCCGACCGCCCGCGAGATCACGTCCGGATGTCGCAACGCGCGCGTGTGGCCGGCGCCCTCGAGCATCTCCAGCCGGGCTCCGGGCCAGGCCCGGGCAAGGGCCTGGGCGTCGGCCAGCGGGACCTCGCGATCGGCCGGGTCATGGAGGACGAGCGTGCGCGCCGTTTGCGACGGCGCTAATCGGAGGAGATCGAACGACTCGCGCCCGCCGAGCGCCACGTCGAGGCGCGCCACCAGACCGGACGTCGAACGCGGCGAGAGACCGACCGCGCGGGCGAACTGCCGGGCGTAGCGCGGCAGGTCGGCAGGCGGAGCGATCAGGACAGCGCGGCTGGCGCCAAGGCCTTCGGCGAGCGCGATGACGGAGGCTGCGGCGCCGAGGGAGTGAGCGATGACGGCATGCACCGGTCCCACCCTGCGGCCGAGCCTCAGCAATGCATCGGCCATCGCGCGCACGTTCGTGTGCGTGCCGGCCGACGCCCCGTGCGCCGGCAGATCCGGCGCAGCCACGTAGTAGCCCGCGCGCAAGAGCGGCGGCACCAACCCGGAGAGCTGGGCTGCGTTTCCGTTCCAGCCGTGCACCAGGAGCACGGTCGGACCGTCGCCCCAGTCCCAGACGGCGAGCTCCGGACCATCGCCCGTCAGCCGGAACCGATGCGCGCCGATGGCTGGCCGCCCCACGCGGCGGCGAGGTCTTCCGAACCAGTCGAAGGCGAGCCGCTGCGCGGCGGCCGGCGCGACCGAGTCCAGGAGTCGCATCCCGGCGTTGACGATACGACCGGTCGTGCTTTTATTTAGCTGCTCGAGGCTTCTCGGCGTCATCGCTTTCCTCCTCTGTCAGTGACGGACTGCGGCGTCGTCCACCAGGCGCATGTACGCGCGCCGCGCCCGCTGCTCGGCGCGCGGATCGCGCAGCAGCCGCTGCGCGTGGTGGAAGGCGAGATAGATGGCAAGGAACTCGAACGCGAACTGCTCGACGTCTAGATCGCGGCGGAAATGGCCGACCTCGACGGCCAGCTTCGCCGCGCGGGCGATGGCCTGCAAAAGGCCCCGCTGCTGCGAGACCACGTACGCCCGCACCGGCCCATCGCGATCGTCGAGCTCCGCCGCGGCAGCCACGAAGACGCACCCGCCCGGCAGGGAAGGATCCGTGGCCCAGCGCCGCCAGTTCTCGAAGAGCGCGCGCACCCGCGGCAGGCCGCGCGGATGCTTGAACGCCGGCCGCATGACCTTGTCGACGAAGCGTTCGGAAGCGACCCGCAGCATCTCGAGCTGCAGCTCTTCCTTCGAATCGAAATGGGCGAAGAGGCCGCTCTTGGAGAGGCCGAGCTTGCCTGCCAGGGCTGCAAGGCTGAGCCCGTCGAGGCCCTCGCGAGCCGCCAGCCGGAAAGCGGTGTCGAGAATGCGGTCGCGTGTCTCGGTGCCCTTCGCCACGGGGCTACAGTACGACCGGTCGTGCGGAAACGCAAGCCAAAGATCTCTAGAACCTTCCGCGGACCGTCGCCTCGGCCGCGGCGTGCGCCAGGATCCGTACCCCTTTGCCCAGCCCCGCGAATCGTTCGTCCTTGGTGAGCCCCTCCACGTACCGCTTGTAAATCTGCTGGACGATCACCGCGATCTTGAAGAGCCCGAAGCAGGAGTAGAACAGCATCCGCGGCGGCTCCCGTCCCGAGGCGCGCGCGTACTCCTCCACCAACTGCTCCCGCGTCAGACTGCCGGGAAGGAAGGTCGGCCCGAAAGCGAGGGCCTTGAGCGGCTCCGGGTCACCCTCCTCCACCCAGTAAGCGAGGGCAGTGCCCAGGTCCATCAGCGGGTCGCCCACCGTGGACATCTCCCAGTCCAGCACGCCGATCACCCGCGTGAGGTCCGCCGGGTCGAGCACCAGGTTGTCGTACTTGAAATCATTGTGGATGAACGCCGCTCCGCTCTCCGGCGGCA
>VBKQ01000174.1 GCA_005879505.1 Deltaproteobacteria bacterium | reverse complement strand
CGCGGCGTAGCGCGGGTCGCCGCGCAGGCTCCGGAGAAGCGGATCGATCTTGACGTTGATGAACCCCCCATCGCGCTGGTCGCGCGCCCGCTCCAGCCACGCCAGGGCGAGGTCCTTCTCTCCCCGCCAGCCGTACACCTCGGCGATCTGATAGGCGCCGGCATGGGCAAATCTGGAGATCATCTCGTCGAGTGCCCGCTGCGACTCGCGAGGATGGCCGAGCGAATGCTCTGCCAGGGCGGTGCCCGCGAGGCGGAAGATCTCGTTGGTCGAGCGCGGGTAGATGACCATCGCTGCCGCGGGCTGTCCTTCGAGCAAGAAGGTCATGCCGAGGTGGAACGAGGTGAACGACTGGTCGGGACTGATCTCCAGCGAGCGGTTGAGTGCGTCGCGCGCCGCGCCGAACTCGCCGCTGGCGGCGAGTGTACTGCCCAGGACGCCCCACACGCGCGCATTGAGCGGATCCAGCTCCGCGGCCTTCCGCAGGCCCGTGATCGCTTCCGGAAACCGTCCCAACGGCCGGAGGACGACCTGGGCATAGGTGAGCAGCACGTCCGGATCCTCGGGCTTCAGCGAAAGCGCGCGCTGCAGATCGGCGCGGGAGCCATCGAAGTCCCACTGGATGGGCACTCGGACGAAGCCGCGCGCCAGGTATCCGTCCGGCAAGTTCCCGCCGAGCGCGATGGCCTTGTCCGCCGCCGCAACCGCGCGCTCCTGGCCCGTCATCACGGCGCTCAAGGAATCCGCGCTGTCCGCGACCCAGAAAGTCGCCAGCGCAAGCGCCGCCCAGGCCGGCGCATAGCCCGGATCGAGCGCGACGGCCTTCTCGTAGGCCTGCATGGCCCGCCGGAAACTTTCTACGTTGTTGCGGCGGAAGAATTGCTGCCCGAGCAAGTACTCGTTGTACGCCTCGGTGCTGGCGGTGCGCCGGTCCTTCGAGGTGGGCGGCTCCAGCAGCTTTAGCTTGAGCGCGTCGACCACCGACCGGGCGATGTCGTCCTGCACGGCAAACACGTCGGTCAGCCTGCGGTCGTAGGTTTCCGACCAGAGATGGTAGCCGTCCGCTGCATTGACGAGCTGGGTGGTGATGCGGATCTGATCGCCCGACTTGCGCACGCTGCCCTCGAGGACGGTGGCGACGTGGAGCTTTTCCCCGATGGTGGCTACGTCCTCGTTCTTGCCCTTGAACGCGAACGTCGAGGTGCGCGCGGCCACGTGCAGGCCCGGTACCTTCGCCAACAGGTTCAGCAGCTCCTCGCTCAGCCCGTCGGAGAAGTACTCCTGCTCCTTGTCGGAGCTGAGGTTGACCAGCGGAAGCACCGCCACCGAGGGACCCGCCGGCGTCCGCGATGGCGCCGTCCTTCGCACCACGAGGTAGTAGATGGCGCCGGGCGCCGCGACGAGCAGGCCGATGCCGGCGAGCGCGAGCGCCATGCCGGTTCGAAGGGGCGTGCCGGCGGTGCGCTCGATCCGCCCCTCGTTGACGTCGAAGATCCAGGCCAGCATGAGCACGACCGGAAAACCGACCGCCAGCGCGACCACGATGTAGGAGAGCACCGCATCGGGCCAATGCAGCCCGTGCATGACGGGCTCGATGATCTGCAGCACGGCGAACGCGACGATGCCGTAGCCGATCAGCGCGCGAAACACGCGCCGGCGCCTCAGCTCGGCCACCAGCGGCCGGAACCGACCTTCCGCGTTCACGGGACCGACGTTAACACGCGCTGCAGCGTCGCGACGCGCGTTGAGATGTGTTCTAAGTTGGCTCGCCGATCGTGAGAACCAAAGCGGATATACGGCGCGGGTCGTGAGCGGGGCAGGCAGGATTTTCTGGCGAGGCTTGAGGATGAGGTGCCCGCGCTGCGGCGTCGGGCGTATCTTCCGGCGCTGGTGGACCTACACTGAATATAAGAGCTGTCCCGCCTGCGCGCACGCCTACGACCCTCATGGCGAGTCGCTCGCGTTCATGTACTTGAGCACGGCGTTCCTTACCGGCGTCATGTTCATCGTGCTGCTGACGATCCCGCCGCGCGATCTCACCCGCTATCGGATCGGCCTCGTCGCCGCGGCCCTGGCGCTCTATGGCGTCACCATGCCGTTGCGCAAGGCGCTGGCGATCGCGCTCAACTACTTCAACCATCGCTGAGTGCGCCCGGTTTTCCGCATCAACATTTGCCGCCGGAGCGCCTAAGATGGGTCCCCTTGAGCACCGCCCTCGTCGCCCCGCCGCCCCGCGAACTGGAGCGCCTTTGCCTGACCCCGCAGCGGATGCTGCCCGGGCATCGGTTGCACTGGCTGTTCGGCGGCGCCCGGGCCTACCCCGCCATGCTCGATGCCATCGCGCTGGCCCGCAGCGAGATCCTCATCGAGACGTACATCTGGAAGAGCGACGCGAACGGCCGCCGTTTCGTCGACGCCGTCTGCATCAAGGCGCAGGAGGGCGTCCGGGTCCGCTGCATCATCGACGGAGCGGGCTCGTTCGGGTTCTCCGGAGAAGACGTGGCGCGGATGCGATCCGCCGGCGTGCTGCTCTCGATCGTCCATCCGGTCGGTCCCTGGCGCCGGCGCTGGGGCTGGCAGGTGCGCGACCACCGCAAGCTGATGATCATCGACGGACGGGTCGCCTTCGCTGGAGGGATGAACCTGGGCGACGACTACGCGCCGGTCTCCTGGGGCGGCCGCGGCTGGAACGACGTGCACGCGGAGATCGAGGGCCCCGTGTTGCGCGAGTTGCAGCGCCTGTTCGAACAGAGCTGGAGCTACGCGCAACCTGAGAACTGGGATCCCGCGCGGCCGGCGCCGGCCCGCCGGATTGTCGAGCCCGTCCCGATCCACGGCTCGACGACGCGGGTGCAGGCGCTCGCCGTGGGCCGATTGTTCGGCCGCCGGGTGGTGCAACACCATCTGCAGCATTCGATGGCGGCGGCGAAGGAGCGCATCTGGATCCAGGCGGCGTACTTCATTCCGAACCGCGCGCTGCGTGCGGCGCTCAAGCGCGCCGCCCGCCGGGGAATCGACGTGCGCGTGATGCTGCCGCGCAACAGCGACATTCCGGGCCTGGCGCATGCGTCGCGCTACACCTGGCGTTCGCTGCTCAAGGCCGGCGTGGAGATCTTCGAGTGGCTGCCCGGAATGATGCACGCGAAGACGCTCTCCATCGACGGCGCCTGGTGCACGGTCGGGTCGTACAACCTCGACGCGCGCAGCCTGCTCTACAATTGGGAGATCACCCTCGAGGTGCTGGACGCGCGCGTGGCCGAGCAGCTCGAGGACAAATTCCGCGACGATCTCGAATTCTGCGAGCGCGTGGATCCGGAGACGTTCCGCCGGCGCGGTCTCTGGGGCAAGCTGCGGGAGCGGGTCCTCTACTTCTTCCGCGTCTGGCTCTGAGTCGTCACCCGAGCTTGTTGAACCCGTCGAGAGCAGCGACCTTGAAGGCTTCCGCCATCGTCGGGTAGTTGAACACGGCGTCGCGGAAATATGCGATGGTCCCGCCGAAGGCCATCACCGCCTGCCCGATGTGGACGATCTCCGCGGCCCGCTCGCCGATGCAGTGCACGCCGAGGAGCTTCAGCGAGTCGGGATCGAAGACCAGCTTGAGCAGGCCCGAATGGTCGCCGAGGATCTGCGACTTCGCCAGCTCCTCGTACCGCGCGATGCCCACCTCGTACCGGACCTTGCCGGCGGTGAGCTCCTGCTCGGTGCGGCCGACCATGGAGATCTCGGGGATGGTGTAGATGCCATAGGGCAGCGGCAGCTCCTGGGCGAGATCGGAGCGCCCGAACATGGCAAGCGAGGCCCGCCGCCCCTGCTCCATGGAGGTGGACGCCAGCGCCGGGAAACCTATGGCGTCGCCGGCCGCGAAGATGTGAGGTACCGCCGTGCGGAACTGATGGTCGACCGCCACGCGGCCGCGCGCGTCCGCTTTCAGGCCCGCTGCGGAGAGATCGAGCTGGTCCGTATTCGCCTGCCGTCCCACCGTATAGAAGAGGGCGTCCGCCGACAGCGTCTTGTCGCTCTCCAGCCGCGCCACGACGCGCCCGGCATCCACGCTGACGGACTTCACCTGCTCGCCGAGCCTGAAGATCGTTTTGCGGACGCGCATGTGATACGTGAGCGCGTCGATGATCTCCCGATCGACGAAGTCGAGCAGCGTAGGCCGCTGATCGACCACCGTGGTCTTGATGTTCAGCGCGGTGAGCATCGAGGCGTATTCCAGCCCGATCACGCCCGCGCCGACCACGATGGCGCTCCGGGGCATCTCGACGTCGAGCGCGATCAGTTGGTCGCTGTCGAAGATGCATTTTCCGTCGCAGGGGATGTCGGGGTGCCGCGCCGGGCGCGTGCCGCAGGCGATCAGCACGTTCTCCGCCTTTATGGTCCTCGACGCCTCTGGCGTCTCCACGGAGAGCGCCTTCGGCCCGGTGAAGCGTGCCGACCCCTCCAGCACCGTGACTCCATTGCGGCGCAACTGGTTGCGCACCACCTCCAACTCGTGCTCGCGCACCTTGGTGACGCGACGGCTGAGATCCGGCATGGAAATGATTTCCTGCAGCACGTAGTCGCTCCCGTAGAAGCTGCGCTGCCGGAAGCCGGAGAGATAGAGGATGGCCTCACGCAGCGTCTTGCTCGGGATCGTTCCCGTGTGCAGCGAGACGCCGCCCAGGCGCGCACCCCGATCGACGATGGCCACTTTCTTGCGCAGCTTGGCCGCGCAGATGGCCCCCTTCTGGCCCGCCGGCCCACTGCCGATCACCACCAGGTCGTAGGAGTTTTCCATCGGGTTGCGGACAATATCTGAAACTCGGGCGAGAAGGGTGCTTCAGGCCGGCCGATCCCCGAGAAACAGACGTCCAACGTCCGGATCGCGCAGCAGCTCCGCTCCCGTGCCGGCCCTGGCCACCGAGCCGTTCACCAGCACGTAGCCGACGTCGGCAAACTCCAGTCCCTTCTTCGCGTTCTGCTCCACCATCACGATGGCCTTGCCTTCGTTGCGACGCAGGTCAGAGAGGATCCCGAAGACCAGATCGATGTAGCGCGGCTCGAGACCGATCGAGGGCTCGTCGACTAGAAGGACGCGCGGATTCATCATCAGCGCGCGCGAGATCTCCAGCAGGCGCCGCTCTCCGCCCGAGAGCACCCGCGCCGGCTTGCGCCGTCGTTCCGCCAGCCGCTCGTATCTGTCGAAGAGCCGTTCCGCCGCCTCCTTGGCCTGCTCGGGACGCTCCATGAGAAATCCGCCCATCCAGAGGTTCTCCTCCACCGTCATGTCGGGGAACACGGAGTTGTCCTGCAGCACGTACGCCACGCCGGCCTGCTTCAGCTTCTGGTTCGGCGAGAGATGGGTGATGTCGCGTCCGTCGACGCGGATGCTACCCGCGCGGATGCGGGTGAATCCGTAGATCGAATGCAGCACGGTCGACTTTCCCGCGCCGTTCGGTCCGATCATGCACAGCGCGCGCCCGGCTCCGAGCTGAAGGTCGACGCCGTGCAGGATCTCCATCTTCCCGTAGCCGGCGTGCAGGTTCGCGATCGAGAGCACCGGCTCGCCCCCCGCGAGCTCCGCGATCCGTTCGCGAGAGGGTGCTTCGCCGGCGAGGTGCTGCATCAGCGCGCCCCCAGGTAGGCCTCGAGCACCTTCTGGTTCCTCTGGACTTGCTCGGGTTTCCCTTCCGCCAGCAACTCGCCGTGCGCCAGGCAATAGATGTACTCGGCGAGATTCATGATCACGCCCATGTTGTGCTCGATGACGAAGAGCGTGATCTCGAGCTGCTCGTTGACGCGGTGCAGGCGGTCCAGCAGTCCGTTGATGAGCGTCGGGTTGATCCCCGCCGTGGGCTCGTCGAGCAGCAGCATCTTCGGCCGGTTCATCAGGGCCATCGCCAGCTCGAGGAGCTTCTGCTGGCCAAAAGAAAGGCTGCCGGCACGCAGATGGCGCTTGGGATGGAGCCCGATGAAGTCGAGCAGCTCCTCGGCCCGGCCAAGGTCTTCGGGGGGACAGCGGCTGAACATCGATCGCCAGCCCAGCTCTGAGGTCGGAACGCTGATGACCATGTTCTGCAAGCAGGTCATCCCGCCGTAGATTCGCGTCTGCTGGAAGGTGCGCAGCAGGCCGAGACGGGCGATCTCCGGCACGCGCAGCCGCGAGATCTCCCGGCCCTCGAAGCGGATCGATCCCCCGTCGATCGGATGATGGCCGACGATCGAATTGAACAGCGTCGTCTTCCCCGAGCCGTTTGGACCGATGAGGCCGAAGATCTTCCCCGCCGGGACGCGCAGGGTCACGTCCTTGTTCGCGACCAGCCCCCCGAAGGATTTGCGGACGCGCTCGACCTCGAGAATGAACCTCACGGGCCGGTCTCCGCCTCGTTCGCGCCGGATCGCTCCGGCCAGCGCTCGCGCGCCCAACCGAGGATGCCGACGGGAAAGAAGACGACGATGACGACGATGAGCAGCCCGAGCGCGACCCGCTGCCAGCCGAGGAGATAGGTCCAGAAGAGCTCCTTGGTGACGTGAAAGACGACCGCGCCGATCACCGGCCCCCAGAGCGTCCCCTTTCCGCCCAGGATCGCCATCAGTACCATCCAAACGCCGAACGTCGAGCCCGCGAAGGCCACTTCACGCGGGTCGACGAACCCGAGCAGGTTGCCCACGGCGCCGCCGGACAGGCCGAGGAAGAACGCCGAGATGCACCAGGCGGCCGTCTTGTAGCGCGTGGTGCGCAGGCCCATCGCCTCCGCCTTGTCTTCATCGTCGCGGATGGCGTTGAGGACGAGCCCGAAGCGGCTCGAGTAGAGCCAACGCAGGAAGGGCAATGTGAGGGCCGCGAGCGCGAAGCACAGATAGTAGAAGAACGTCTCGCGGCTTCCGACCTCGCCGGGAAAGAGCGGGGGCACCATGCCGCCGCCGCCGCCGACGAATTGCCAGCCGCCGGCGAGCTCGCCAGCGGCGATCCCGAGCCCGAGCGTCCCAATGGCGAAGTAGTGTCCGCGCAGACCGAGGATGCCGGAACCGAGGAGCGCGGCGAGCGCGACCGCGAGAAGCGCGCCGGCCCCACTGCCGAGA
>VBKQ01000519.1 GCA_005879505.1 Deltaproteobacteria bacterium | reverse complement strand
GACGAGGGCTGCGATTCCGCCGTCGTGGTGAACGTAGGAGCCGATCAGCCCCTCCGATGCCTCTCGCCCTGCCCGTTTGTCGGCTCGAGCCGAGCCCTTCTGGCGAAGAATGTCGACCGCCTTCTCGAGATCCCCGTCGGCCTCCTCGAGAGCCTTCTTGCAGTCCATCATGCCGGCGCCCGTGCGGGCACGCAGTTCCGCAACCAGTTTCGCCGGGATCTCTTTCACCGCTGAACCCTCCTAAGCTCGTGCATCGGTGCCGCAGCTACTCATCGAGTGGATGCTCAACGGGCAGCGTTTACGTCGAGTCGTACGCTCCTGGAAACCTTTTTCCGCGTCGCAAGGGCCTCGAGCACCGCCCGAGTCGCGGCCTTGCCCTCGCCTTGCTCGAGCGCAGGGCGGAGACCAAGGCGACCGCTCGCCGTTCGAGCGGCTTGCGGCTGTTCTCCCAGCGCGACACCGGAGATCAGCAACTCGCCGCATGACGTGCACTTCCGGGCCGGTACATCGCCAGTGAAGCGCCGGCCGTCCAGGTCGCGACGGGCCGCGTAGGTGGCGGGTTCGAAGGCCGTCTTGCCACACCTGGGACACTTGGTCTTCTTCATTCCTCACCTCGGAAGAGCGTCACCACGATTACGTCTTTCGCCAACTCGACGATCAAATCGAGAGGCTCACCGAAGAGGTCCAGCCCGGACAAGCGCCATCGGTTGCCCGCAGCTCGACATCACTTGGCACCACTGAGCACCGACCGCACGTCCTCGACTGTCACGTCGGGCTCGATCATCCGCTCCACCGCGTGCGGCAGGATTTCCCACCGTCCGGCGCGACACAGCGAGCGGATTCTCCTGCTCGCGCGAGTCGGGTTCGCCTACTAGATGTTAGCGCAATGATGCGCAAAGCGCTCACCGCCGCTCATCGAGAGAGGCCCGAAATGCATTCGCAGCTTGCCCCCGGCGTCCTTAGCGTAGCAGATGCTGAAGAGGATCTCGTCGCGCTCGTCACCCTGCACGTTCTCGAGATTCTTCACGAAGACGCGTTCGGGGCCGGTGAAATGGCCTTCGATGGCAGGGAGGCGTGCGCGCTGCTCATCTAGCAAATCCTGCACCAGCGTCTGCTGCGGCAGACTGAATGTGACCACGCCGAACGTGCGTTCGTCAGGCTTGTACCGCTGCAGCAACGCGATCAATTCATCGCTCTTCGGCGTTGTCCGCCTCTCGCGCAATGTCGCCGCTTGCATGGACGAAGGAATCTATCGGCTCGAGACAAGCGGTCGCTGCAAGGTGAACGGTAGCCGAGTGCTCGCTCGTTGAAACCTCGGGTCGCTTCCCGTCTCCACTAGCAAGCTACGACCACTCACTTGCAATCGCACAGAACCTCGCCCACCACGGCCGACAGGTTTTCCAGGGAGTTCTCGAGCCGGCCTAGAAGATCGATGTCCTTCGTGGGCCGGGCCATCGGCGCGTCCCAGACACGGAGCATCAGCGCTCCCTTCAGGACGAAGCGCGTGGCGTGCGGCGACTTCGATAGGCGATAGAGGAACCGCTCCATCGCGTAGTACTGCAGCAGCTCCTGGAACGGGCGGCCCGTTCTGCGCGCAATCTCCGCCAAACGCGCGTGGACGGAGGCCGCCATGTTCTTGGGGCTCATTGCAGAGCCTCCAGGTAGGGACGCACGACCCGCTCGGAGCTTGTTCCGGAACTTGAAGGAGTCGGCGATCGTCTTCTCGGCGCTGTAGAAGCGAACTGGAACGCCGTCGATCTTGTGAACCTCGATGCCCTGGCGGAAAGCGGCCCCGGAGAACTTGAAGACTTGGACCGGTGGATAGTCGATCCGGGGGGGGTTCTTCTTTCCGCGCTCGATCGCGATGTCCACTTCGTGCGGCACCTGGGTCGTGAGCTCGTGGAAGGAGAGCGCAGAGACGAGGCAGATGACTCCTTCCGGGACCCGCGTCGCCACTGTCACGAGATCCGGGCTTCCCAGCGGAGGCAGGTCCCGAAGCCGAAAGAGACCCCTGCTCAGCTGCTCGAGGACGCCGGCGTCGCGCATCGCGTAGAAGGTCTTCCGGCTGATGCCGAGGCGCAAAGCGTCCGACATGCGGACCATGCCGCCGCGGGAGCGGATGGCATCCCGCTCCTTGGCGAACACCTTCCTAGGACGACGCGCCATGGAGACATAGTAGCACCACTTGTTACTAAGTGGGTGCTTTTTGTCCCTACGCATTGGTGGCAGACGCAGGGTGCTTGCGCCGGTCTGAGGCAGGATCAAGACATTCCGCGCCGGCGGCATGTTTCCGCACGGGCTGCGGAGGAATCTGCCCAAGACAAACCATGAGTATGAAAGTCGCTCCCGCTTTCGCCGGCGATGTGTGGAGATCGGTCACGGCGGGCACATTCGGCGGTCGACCCGCGACGAATGGTGGGCGCGACAGGATTCGAACCTGTGACTTCCGCCGTGTGAAGGCGACACTCTACCGCTGAGTCACGCGCCCTTGCTGTGCCTTGCTACTACTTGCAACGTCAGGCTGATTTCTTACTACGCCGGTACTCCGGCCACCACAGCTAACTGCGCCCGATCGCCTCAGAACTCCTGCCTGCGACGGATCCGAGAACCCCGCAGCACAGGCGTGTGAAGGCAGTGCTCTACCGCTGAGCTAAGCGCCCCGCAGCGGGCCGGTCCAATTCGCACGCCGCGCCGCCGACGTCAAGGCTTGTCTCGGCTCGCGGCCCGCCCGCATCGGCGGTACCGGCGTCCGTCCCCGCGTCCTCCGGAGCCGCCGGACCCGCAGCCTTCTCCGGCTCTACCGCGAGCGGTGGCGGAGGCGGCTGCGAATGCGTGCACGCGATCGCGACGATCAACCCCGTCCAGCGCATCTGCGCCTCCGCTATTTCTTCTGCTGTTGCTGGTGGATCAACTGATCCAGCTCCTCCGACAGCTCCCGCACGCGCCGCTTCAGCGCCGAGATCCTCTTCCCGGCCCCCTTGAAATCCTCCCGGGTCACCAGCCCCGCCGCGCGCAGCGCTCTCTCCTGCGCCTCGTCGAGCGCCTGTTTCGCCCGCTGCAGCCCGCCGATCGCCGCCGCGATCGCCTCCGCGCGCCGCGGATCCTCGAAGAGCTTGCCCATCGCCTTCATGCCGAGCTCGGCGGCGCGCTCGCGCAGCGTCTTGGGAGCCATGGGCAGGCTGTTTACACGAATTCGGTCGGGGCCGCGCGGACAGCGTCGAGCCGCGCCGACTTCATTGACCGCCGAAGACTTTGCGGATCGACGCGAAGAGGCCGTGCGATTCCTCTTCGGGAGTCAATGCTTGACGTTCGGCGGCGATGCGGCGGCGCTCGGCCTCTTCCTGCCAGGCGACCTTGAGCGCCTCGGGCGTGTCCTTCGTCGCCAGCGTGAGCTCGCGGGTATCGCCGTTGGCGCTCTCGATGGTGACGTGCAACAGGCACTCCTCGTCGAGGATGAAGTTCACCCGCTGCCCCGCCACCTCCGCCGGAAACTTGAGGGTGCCGAGGTACTCGTTGTCGATGATGCGGTCGCTGTCGCCCTGGAAGATGTCCAGCTCGAGCCCCCTGCCGTCGCGCGCCGGCGGCAGGCGGAAGCTGCTCTTCGAAGGGATCTGGATGTTCTTCTCGATCACCTTGCGGAAGCGCCCGCCGGGCATGGCAAACCCGATCGGCATGCTCAAGGCGTCGACCAGCGTGACCGAGTCGATCTCCTGCATCGACTCCGCGATCAGCGCGGCGCCGAGCGCCACCGATTCGTCCGGATGGACGCCCTTGCGCGGCGGCTTGCCGAAGAACTGGTGCGCCTTGCCCTGCACGAGCGGCA
>VBKQ01000173.1 GCA_005879505.1 Deltaproteobacteria bacterium | reverse complement strand
ACGGCCGCATCACGCACGCGTTCTAGCCGTCGGCACGCATCGACTGTCAGGGGCTGGGCTCGCAGTCGAGCCCGGCCCTTCCTTTTTCCCTCTTCGTGTTTCGGGACCGGACGTTCCCCGTCCGCGTGGCCTTGCAAGGTCTTTCTGACCGGAGCACTGTTGGCCCGCAGTTCCTGGCAGTCGCCGGGCAGCACCAAACCGAATGGAGCGCTTATGTTGCCGAAGACAGCGGGATTGGGGCTCGTCTTGCTCGTGTCAGCGTGCGCCGGAACGAACAGGAACACGCGCTTGGAATTGGAGAGCGCTGCGCACTCTCCGGGGTTGTTCGTGGGCCATTCGGACACCGGCGACGTCGTCGTGGCCGCGACGCACTATCTGGCGATGGCCGGTCTGGCGACGACGGACACCGATCTCGGCCTCCCCGGGCGCGCGTGGGGCAGCGGCGACATGCTGTGCAAGAGGGAGATGCTGACGGGTACCCACGTCCCGCACTGGGTCTGCCGCTACCAGGACGACATCGACGCAGAGCGGGAGCGCCTGCACTCGGCGCTCTCGGTCCCGCGCTTCAACCCCGGCAAGAGCGCGTTCGGGGCGCCGATCACCGGTGGCGCGGGGCCAGGCCACGCGATGCTGCCCTGAAGGACGCCGGCGGGTCGAACTCGCTAAATCGAGGAAACGCCGCGCGCAATGGTCGCGATCGTCCTCGGGTTGTTGCTCGCGGCGCCGAGAGCGTCCGAGCTGTTTGCGGAGTTGAAGTGGCGCGACGTCGGCCCTTGGCGGGGGAGCCGCACGAAGGCTGCCGCCGGCGCGCCCCAGAGCCCGGGTGTCTTCTACATCGGCGCCGTCAACGGCGGCGTCTGGCGCACGGACGACTACGGGCGCACCTGGACGCCGATCTTCGACGACCAGCCCACCGGAAGCATCGGCGCCATCGCGGTGGCGCCGTCGAATCCGGACGTGATCTACCTCGGCAGCGGCGAGGGCCTGCAGCGGCCCGACCTCTCCACCGGAGACGGAGTCTACAAGTCCGTGGACGCGGGCCGGAGCTGGAGGCACCTCGGCCTGCGCGACGGTCAGCAGATCCCGCAGATCGCCGTCGACCCGAAGGATCCCAGCCGCCTCTTCGTCGCCGTTCTCGGGCACCCCTACGGCCCGAACGAAGAGCGCGGCATCTTCCGCTCGACGGACGGCGGCGAGACCTTCCAGCGGGTGCTCTACAAGGATCCGGACACCGGCGGCGCCGATGTGGTGATCGATCCTGCCAATCCCGCCGTCGTCTACGCCGCCCTCTGGGAATCGCGGCAGGCGCCTTGGGAGAACGGACAGTTCTCCGGCCCCGGCAGCGGGCTCTACAAGTCGGTCGACGGCGGCACCACCTGGAAGAAGCTGGTGAAAGGCCTGCCGGACTTCGAGCACCACGGGCTCGGGCGGATCGGGATCGGCATCGCGCCGTCCCGGACCTCGCGCCTCTTCGCCACGGTGCAGGTGAAAGAGGAGGGCTTTCTCTATCGCTCCGATGACGCGGGAGAGAGCTGGACGCGGATCTGCGACGATCGCCGCGTCGCCGAACGGCCCGACGACTTCGCCGAGGTGAAGGTGGACCCGTCCGATCCGGACGTGGTCTACACCGCCAGTGTCGTCGCCTGGAAATCGACCGACGGAGGCAGGTCGTTCGCCGCCTTCCGCGGCGCGCCGGGCGGGGACGATTACCATCGCATCTGGATCGATCCGCTTCGCCCGACGACGATGCTGATCGTCGGCGATCAGGGCGCCGCCGTCACCGTGAACGGAGGAGCGACGTGGAGCAGTTGGTACACCCAGCCCACGGCGCAGATGTTCCACGTCCAGGCCGACGACGCCTTTCCCTACCGCCTTTGCGGCGGCCAGCAGGAGAGCGGTGCCGCCTGCGTGCTCTCGCGCGGCCCGGAAGGCGCGATCACCGTTCGAGATTGGCAGCCAATCGCGGTCGAGGAGTACGGATACGCGGCGCCGGACCCGCGCGACCCCGACATCGTGTATGGCGGGAAGATCACCCGCTGGGACCGACGCACGCGGCAGGTGCAGGACGTCTCGCCGGTACCGGTGCGCACGCCCGGATACCGGGTCATCCGCACGCAGCCGGTGATCTTCTCGCCGGCCGACCCTGGCACGCTCTATTTCGCGTCGAATACGGTGTGGAAGACGCGCGATGGCGGACGCACCTGGGCGCAGATCAGCCCGGATCTCACGCGCCGCACCTGGGAGGTTCCCGCCAACGTCGGAAAGTATCGCGGATCCGACGAGGCCAGACCGGAGCAGCGCGGCGTCGTGTATGCGCTCGCGCCTTCGCCGAAGAACGCGGGAGTGATCTGGGCGGGCACTGACGACGGCCTGATCCACCGGACGCGCGATGGAGGGAAGAGCTGGCAGGAAGTCACGCCGGCGCAGCTCGTCCCCTGGGCGAAGGTGAGCATCCTCGAGGCAGGCCGCTTCCATGCGGAAACGGCCTACGCTGCCATCAATACCTTCCGCCTCGACGATCTGCGGCCGCACCTGCTGCGGACGCACGACGGCGGCCGGACGTGGCAGGAGATCGTCCGCGGGCTGCCCGCGGGCGGCGTCGTCAACGTGGTGCGCGAGGATCCGGTGCGCCGTGGGCTGCTGTTCTGCGGCACGGAGCAGGCGGTCTACGTGAGCTTCAACGACGGCGACGACTGGCAGCCGCTCCGCCTGGACATGCCGGCGACCTCGGTCCGCGATCTGATCGTCAAGGGCGACGACCTGGCGATCGCGACGCACGGGCGCGGGTTCTGGATCCTCGACGACATCGAGCCGCTGCGCGAAGTGACGGACGCGGTGGTGCAGGAGGATGCGCACCTGTTCCTTCCCCAGACGGCAATGCGCATCCGCTGGAACACGAACAGCGATACGCCGATGCCGCCGGACGAGCCGAGATCGAAGGACCCGCCCGACGGCGCCATCATCGACTACTTCCTGAAGACGAAGGCCGAGGTGAGCATCGAGATTCTCGATGCCGAGGGAACGCTTGTGCGAGGGTTCTCGAGCGCCGACCGGGCCGAGCCGCCGAAGGATGAGGGAAACATCCCGCGCTGGTGGATCCGCCCGGCCCGTCCTCCGTCTGGAGAACCCGGGCTGCATCGTTTCGTCTGGGACCTGCACTGGCCTTCGCCACCGGTGCTGGAGAGCGGATATCCCATCGCCGCCGTGCCACACGATACGCCGAAGGAGCCGCGCGGACCGTGGGCGCTGCCCGGGCGGTACACGGTCCGGCTGACCGCCGGCGGCCGAACGCTGACCCGGCCTTTGACGGTGCGAATGGACCCGCGCATCCGCACTTCGATGGCAGCCCTGCGGCAGCAATTCGCGCTTTCGCAGAGGCTGGCCGACGCGCTGCGCAGAGACACGGGGCTGATCGATGAAGTGCGCAAGCTGCGCAAGGATCGGCCGCAAGACGAACGTCTTGCTGCGCTCGAGGGAGTCGCCGAAGTGCGCAGGCCCTGGGCAAGACAGGAGCCTCCGGCGCTGGTCCCCTGGAATGCCCGGATTGCGGGGATTTACGATCTACTGCAGTCGACCGACGCGCCTCCTACGCCCCAGGCCGTGAAGGCAGCGGAAAGCGTCCTGCGCGAGGCAGCCGAGTTGTTCGCCCATGCGCAACAGGTTCTCGGGCAGGAATAAAATGAATCGTGACGGCGTCTCCGGCTGCCCCGCGAGCCTTGCTCGCGCGTGATAGAGCGTGCGCGTGCCCGAAGAACGGCTTGCGCGCCGCATCGGCTTCTTCGATTCCACCATGGTGGTGATGGGCGGAATCGTGGGCTCGGGAATCTTCGTCACGCCGGCGATCGTCGCTTCCTGGACGTCGACGCGGGAGGAGATGATCGGCGCGTGGATCGCCGGAGGCGCGGCGGCGTTGCTCGGCGGCTTCATCTACGCGGATCTCTCACGGCGCCGTCCGTTCGCAGGCGGCCAATACGTCTACTTGCGCGAGGCGTACCATCCGGCGCTCGGATTCGTCTACGGGTGGGCGCTCCTGCTCGTGATCCAGACTGGCGGCATGGCCGTCTGCGCGATGACCTTCGGCCGCTACTTCCGGCAGCTGGCGGGGGTCGCTGTCGCCGAAGGCGCCCTGGCGGCGCTGGCTACCGGTAGCTTGACGCTGATCAACTGCCTGGGAGTGGGGGCAGGAGCCCGCGTGCAGAGCGCGCTGATGGTGCTGAAGATCGTCGCCATCGGTGCGTTGATCGCCGCCGGGCTCACGGGAGCACCCTCGGCTGAGCAGGAGGCCGTCAAAGGCGGGACGAGCTTCGTCGCCGCGTTGGTCCCGGTGCTCTTCTCTTACGGCGGGTTCCAGACCGCTTGCTTCGTGGCCGGCGAGATGAAGGATCCGGGCCGCGATCTTCCACGGGCGCTGGTGGCCGGCGTTCTCGGTGTGATCGTCCTCTACGTCGGAGTCGCGTTCGCCTGCGACCGCGTGCTGGGCAAGGCCGCTCTCGAGAACAGCGCAGCGCCCGCGATGGACGTGGCGACGCGCGTGATCGGCGCGCGGGGGGCCTCGCTGATCGGAGCGGGAGTCGCGATCTCCTCGCTGGGATTCTTGAGCCAGAGCATCCTCACCGCGCCGCGCGTCTACTTCGCGATGGCGGAGGACGGCGCGTTCCTGCGCAGCCTCGCGCGCGTGCACCCGCGCACCCGGGCGCCGGTCGCAGCGATCGCCTTGCAGGGGGCGGTCGCGATCGCGCTGGCGCTCGCCGGAACGTACGAGGTCCTTCTCCGCTACGTGGTGGCGATCGACTTCATCTTCTTCGCGCTCGTGGCCTCGTGCCTGTTCGTGTTCCGGGCGCGAGGCGAGCCCATCTCGATGCCCGGACATCCGCTCAGCACGCTGCTCTTCATCGGCGTATGCGCCGCGGTGGTGATCTCCACCTTCGCGCGCGATCCGGTGCACAGCCTGATCGGGCTCGCGTTGACGCTGGCGGGGTTTCCCGTCTACCTGCTGTGGCGGAAGGCCCGCTGACCGCTGTCGGGAGGCAAGCATGCGCATCGAACGCAATGGCGAGGTCGCCCTGATCCGGCTGGAGAACGGAAAGGCCAATGCGATCGGGCCATCCTTCCTGGATCGGCTGGAGGCGCTCCTCGGTCAGCTCGGCGACGCGCGGGCGGCCGTGATCACCGGGCAGGGGTCCGCCTTCAGCGCCGGCCTCGATCTGCCGGCGCTGATCGATCTGGATCGTGTCGGGATGCGGGCGTTCGTGCTCCGGTTCGACGCCGTGATGATGCGCGTCTTCGAGCTGCCGATCCCGTTGGTCGCGGCGGTGAACGGCCACGCCGTCGCCGGCGGGTGCGTGCTGGCCCTCCAAGCCGACGTGCGCATCGGAGCGGATCGGGAGGCGCGCATCGGGCTGAACGAGACGCAGCTCGGGATCGGCCTGCCTGCGTCAGTCGTGGAAACCCTGCGCTTGCAGGTGCCGGGATCCTCGCTCGCGGCCCTCGCGGTGGAAGGCCGGCTCCTCTCGCCGCGCGAGGCGCTCCAGCTCGGGGTGCTGCACGAGCTCGCTGCGGAGGCCGAGCTGCTTCCCCGCGCCTTGCAGCGCGCCTCGTCCCTCGCCGCGGTTCCGCCCGCGGGAATCCGCATGGTGAAGGAATCGCTCCGGCGCCCGGCCGCGGCCGCGGCCCGCGCGAACGCGCTCGCGCAGGCCGATCGCTGGCTCGATACCTGGTTCTCTCCCGACTCGCAGAGACGCCTTTACGAGACGGTGGCCGGCCTGAAGTCGAAGAGGTGAGCGCGGTCAGGTCGCGGGTTGCATGGCCGGGACCGGGTGCGTGCCTTTGCGGCGCGTGAAGCGGTCGAGGGCGACGTAGATGACCGGAGTGGTGAAGAGGGTGAGCATCTGCGAGAAGAGCAGGCCGCCCACGATGGTGATGCCGAGCGGCTGCCGTAGCTCGGCGCCGGCGCCGTGGCCGATGGCCAGTGGCACGCCGCCGAGCAAGGCGGCGAGGGTGGTCATGAGAATCGGCCGGAAGCGCAGCAGGCACGCCTTGTAGATGGCTTCGATGGTGGAGAGGCCCTGGTCGCGCTCCGCCTCGATGGCGAAGTCGATCATCATGATGGCGTTCTTCTTCACGATGCCGATGAGGAGGATGATTCCGATCAGCGCGATGATGCTGAACTCCGTGTTCACCGCCAGGAGCGCGAGCAGCGCGCCGACGCCTGCGGAGGGCAGGGTGGAAAGGATCGTGATCGGGTGCACGTAGCTTTCGTAGAGAACGCCCAGCACGATGTAGACCGCCACCAGGGCGAACGCGATAAGGAACGGCTCGCTCGCCAGCGACTGCTGGAACGCCTGGGCTGTTCCCTGGAACGATCCGCGCGCGCTTGCCGGAAGGCCGATGTCCCTGGTGGCCCGATCGATCGCGGTCACCGCCTGTCCCAGCGCGGTGTCCGGGGCGAGGTTGAACGAGATCGTCACGGCGGGAAACTGTCCTTGGTGGTTGACGCTCAGAGCGGTCGGCGCCTCGGTGACCTTGGCGAGGGCGCTCAGCGGCACCTGCCCGCCCGAAGGCGTCCGCACGTACAGCATCTGCACCTGCGACGGATTCACTTGGAACTCCGGCTTCACCTCCAGCACGACGCGGTACTGGTTCAGCTGCGTGTACATGGTAGCGACCTGGCGCTGACCGAATGCGTCGTAGAGCGTCTCGTCGATCGCCTGCGGGGTGATGCCGAGCCGCGACGCGGTGTCGCGATCCACCGTCACGTCCAGGCGCAGCCCGTTCGTCTGCTGGTCGGTATTGACGTCGCGCAGCTGCGGAAGCGAGCGCAGCTTCTCCAGCACGCGCGGCGCCCACTGCGTAAGCTCGTCGAGGTTCGCGTCCACCAGCGTGTACTGGTACTGCGCGCCGGAAAGCCGGCCGCCCAGGCGCACGTCCTGCACGTTCTGCAGGAAGAGGCTGATGCCCGGCACGCGCGCGAGCTTGGGCCGCAGCTCGCCGACCACCTAGCGCCTCGGTCCGCGCTTTCATCGCCGGGAAGGAGATGTCCTGCGGCGCCTGCGAGCCACCCGCTATCGAGCCCGTGTCCTGCTGAGGAAAGAGGCCCTTCGGAATCACGATGTAGAGATAGACGGTGAAGGCGATGGTGGCGCCGGTGGCGGCGAGCATCAGCCATTCGTGCTCGAGCACCCAGCGGAGCGCGGTGCCGTAGGTGTCGCGCATCCAGTTGAAGGCGCGCTCCGAGGCGCGGTACAGGCGGCCGTGCTTCAGCTCGCGATCGTGCAGCAGCATCCGGGAGGCCATCATCGGAGTGACCGTCAGGGACACCACCGCCGAGATGGCGATGGCGAACGACAGCGTCACCGCGAACTCTCGGAACAGCCGGCCCACCAGCCCGCCCATCAACAGGATCGGGATGAAGACCGCCAGCAGCGACACGGTGATCGAGACGATGGTGAAGCCGATCTGCTTGGCTCCCTTGAAGGCGGCCTGCAGCGGCGTGTCGCCTTCCTCGATGAACCGGGAGACGTTCTCGGTGACCACGATGGCGTCGTCCACCACGAAGCCGGTGGAGATGGTCAGGGCCATGAGCGAGAGGTTGTCCAGGCTGTAGCCGCACAGGTACATGGCGCCGAAGGTGCCGACCAGGGAGAGGGGCACTGCCACGCTGGGGATGGCAGTCGCCCGCACGTTTCGCAGGAAGAGGAAGACCACCAGCACCACCAGCCCGATGCTGATGAGCAGCGTGCGCTCCACGTCGACGACTGAGGCGCGAATGGTGGTGCTGCGGTCGAGCGCGATGACGACGTCGATGGCGGGATTGATCGAGCGCGCCAGCTCCGGGATCAGCGCCTTCACGCGTTCGATCACGTCGATGATGTTGGCGCCAGGCTGCCGCCGGATGATCACCGGGATGGCGCGCCGGCCGTCCACCCAGCCCGCGGCACGCTGGTTCTCGACGTCGTCGAAGACGCGCGCCACGTCGGAGAGGCGCACCGGGGCGCCGTTGTTGTAGCCGATGATCAGTGGCCGGTACTGCGCCGCCGTGGTGAGCTGGTCGTTGGCGGCGATGCTGCGCGTCTGCACCTGGCCGGACAAGGATCCCTTCGGCGAGTTGGCGGTAGCAGTGGAGAGCGCCGCGCGCACGTCCTCCATCGACAGGCCCACGCCCGCGAGCGCCCCGGGGTCGACGGAAACGCGCACCGCCGGCTGTTGCCCGCCGCCGACCGTCACCTGTCCCACGCCGGACACCTGCGAGATCTTCTGCGCGAGGATGGTGTTCGCCGTGTCGAAGAGCTGGGCCATCGGAAGCGTCCCGGACGTCAACGCCACGATCATGATGGGCGCGTCGGCGGGATTCGCCTTCCGGTAATTGGGCCGGCTGGGAAGGTTCGGCGGCAGATCCCCGGCCGCGGCGTTCATGGCCGCCTGCACGTCGCGCGCGGCCGAGTCGACGTCGCGATCGAGATCGAACTGCAGCGTCAGCTGGGACTGGCCCAGGGTGCTGGCCGAGGTGATCTCGGTGATCCCGGCGATGCGGCCGAATCG
>VBKQ01000172.1 GCA_005879505.1 Deltaproteobacteria bacterium | reverse complement strand
CTTCATCGGGCGCGAGCCGCGCCGCGCGCTCGGGTTCCTGGACGAACGCAAGCTGAACGACAACGCGCGGAGGCTCCTCGAGACGCTGCGACTCGACCTCGCCCCCCGCACCCGCGTGTCGAAACTCACCGTCGCCACCCAGCAGATGGTGGAGATCGCCAAGGCGCTCTCGTTCAACTCTGAAGTCCTGATCATGGACGAGCCCACCGCGGCCCTGACCGAGACGGAGATCGACGATCTATTCCGGATCATCCGGCAGCTCCGGGACCGGGGCGTGGGCGTCGTCCACATCTCGCACCGGCTCGAGGAGCTGAAGCAGATCTCCGACCGGATCACGGTGATGCGCGACGGGAAGTACGTGGACACGGTCGCGACGCGCGAGGCGAGCATCGACCAGATCATCGGGATGATGGTGGGGCGCACGATCTACGAGACCGCCCGTGAGGTCCCGGACAACCCCAGCACCGAGATCGCGCTGGAAGCGCGGGGGCTCCGGCGGGGCCGCACCATCAAGGACGTGAGCTTCCAGCTCCGGCGCGGCGAGATCCTGGGTTTCGCCGGGCTGGTCGGCGCCGGCCGCACCGAGGTGGCCCGGGCCGTCTTCGGCGCGGACCCGCTCGAGGCCGGCGAGATCTTCGTCCAGGGAAAGAGGATCCAGATCCGCGCCCCGTCCGACGCGGTCCGGGCTGGCATCGCCTATCTGTCGGAAGATCGCAAACGCTATGGCTTGGCGCTCGGGATGGATGTCGAGACCAACCTGGTCCTGACCGCCATGAAGCGGTTCGTGGGCCTCCTGGGCTGGGTGCAGACCTCGCGGACCCGGGAGAACGGCGAACGGTTCGTGAGCGCGCTGCGGATCCGCACGCCCGGCCTCCAGCAGCGGGTCCGCAACCTGTCCGGCGGAAACCAGCAGAAGGTGGTGGTCGGCAAATGGCTCACCGCCGACACCAAAGTGCTCATCTTCGACGAGCCCACCCGCGGCATCGACGTGGGCGCCAAGAGCGAGATCTACCGGCTCCTCAACGACCTCGCCAGGCAGGGCAAATCCATCATCATGATCTCCTCGGAGCTGCCCGAGCTGCTCCGCATGAGTCACCGCATCCTGATCATGTGCGAGGGCCGGATCACCGGCGAGCTCCGGAGCGGCGCCTCGCAGGAGGAGATCATGCGATACGCCACCCAGCGACGCGACGTGATCCACGCCGGCGCCACCGCCCCGGTAGTCTGAAGACCCAAATGACCGAGCCCATCGCGCAGACCGAGCCTCGCCCCGCGGCCGCCAAGCGGTTCCTCCACCTGGGCGCCATGCAACGGTTGCTCGCGTTCGGCGCGCTGATCGTGCTGTTCGTCGGCTTCTCGCTGGCGTCCCCCAACTTCCTGCAGTTCGACAACGTGGTCGGGATCCTGCTCGCCACCACGGTCAACGGCGTGCTGGCGCTGGGGGTCACCTTCGTCATCATCACCGGCGGTATCGACCTTTCCGTCGGCACGGTCATGACCCTCTCGGCGGTTACGACCGCGGTGTTCATCACGAACTGGCACCTGCCGGTGCTGCTCGGGATCATGGCCGGCCTGGTCACCGGCGCGCTGTCCGGGATGGTCAACGGGACCCTGATCGCGAAGCTCAAGATCCCGCCCTTCATCGCCACGCTGGGCATGCTGAACGTGGCGCGCGGCCTGGCGCTGGTCTTCTCGGGTCTCCGGCCGATCTATTTCAACGACACCCCGGTCTTCAACCAGGTGGCGATGGGCTCATTGCTCGGCTCGATCGTGCCTGGGTTCGAGGTGCCGAACCTGGTGCTGGTGTTGTTCGGCGCCGCCGTCTTGGCGAGCCTGGCGCTCTCCAAGACGGTCTTCGGGCGCTACACCTTCGCGCTGGGCTCGAACGAGGAGGCCACCCGGCTCTCCGGCGTCGACGTCGACGCCTGGAAGATCGGCGTCTACGCGGTGACTGGCCTGTTCGCCGGGCTCGCCGGCGTGCTCATCGGCGCCCGGCTGAACTCCGCCCAGCCGTCCCTCGGCCTCGGATACGAGCTGGAAGCGATCGCGGCCGCCGTGATCGGCGGCACCTCGCTCTCGGGCGGCGAGGGGACCATCCTCGGCACCGTGATCGGCGCGTTCATCATCAGCACCCTCACCAATGGCTTGCGGATCCTCTCGGTGCCTCAGGAGTGGCAGACGGTGGTGACGGGTGCGATCGTCATCCTGGCGGTCTACCTGGACATCATCCGGCGCCGGCGACAAAGCTAGTCGGGGTCACAGACGACTACACAAGAGGTGCGGCCCGATCCACAATGCGTCCCCTGGTTCATGCGTCTTCGCCTCGCCCGCCGCGGTGGCGTGCGAGAAACCATCCACTCGGAACGAGGTTCTGATGAACAAGAACAAGCTCTCGGTTGCGTTGAGTCTGCTGGCAGCGGTCGCGCTCGTGTGCGCGCCGGCGGCGCGGGCGGCCGAACCCTACATCCCGGTCATCTCCAAGGGCTTCCAGCACCAGTTCTGGCAGGCCGTGAAGATGGGCTCGGAGAAGGCCGCCAAGGACTACAAGGTCAAGATTAATTTCGAGGGGCCGGAGAACGAGTCCCAGGTCGACAAGCAGATCGAGATGCTGCAGGCGGAGCTCGCCAAGAAGCCGGCCGCCATCTGCTTCGCCGCGCTGGACTCCAAGGCGGCCATCCCGCTGCTGCAAAAGGCGCATGCCGCCAAGATCCCGGTGGTGGGTTTCGACTCGGGGGTGGATTCGGATATCCCGGTTGCCACCGCCGCAACCGACAACATCGCCGCCGCCGGCGCGGCCGCGGACCACATGGCCAAGCTCATCGGCGGCTCCGGCGAGGTGGCCGCCGTCGTCCACGACCAGACCAGCCGCACCGGCATCGACCGGCGCGACGGGTTCCTGAAGCGCATGAAGGAGAAGCACCCGAACGTCAAAGTGGTGGACGTCCAGTACGGCGGCGGTGACCAGCTCAAGTCGACCGACCTCGCCAAGGCCATCATCCAGGCGCACCCCAATCTAAAAGGCATCTTCGGCGCCAACGAGGGTTCGATCATCGGCGTGCTGAACGCGGTGAAAGAGCTCCACAAGGAAGGCAAGATCGTGGTGATCGGCTACGACGCCGGGAAGCAGCAGAAGGACGCGGTCCGCAGCGGCGTCGAGGCCGGCGCGGTCTCGCAGGATCCGGTCGGCATCGGCTACAAGTGCGTCGAGGCGGCAGCCAAGGCGATCAAGGGCGAGAAGGTGCCGAAGAACATCGACACCGGGTTCAAGTGGTACGACAAGACCAACGTCGACTCGCCCGAGATGAAGCCGCTACTCTACGACTAGGAGCCGATCCAGAGCATGGGAGCCTTGAGCACCGGGGAGGCGAAGACGAGCAACGCTGCCGCCCGGACCGAGCCGGATCCAGCCCTTCTGACGATGACCGGCATCTCCAAGTCCTTCTTGGGGGTGCCGGTCCTCCGCGACGTGTCGTTCGATCTGCGACCCGGCGAGGTCCACGTGCTCGCCGGCGAGAACGGAGCGGGGAAGAGCACACTGATGAAGATCGCGGCCGGCGTGCACACCGACTACGAGGGGGAGATCGCGTTGCTCGGCCTCCCCTCGCGGTTCAGCTCGCCACAGGACGCGGCCGCCCGAGGGATTTCCGTCATCCACCAGGAGATGTCGCTCATCGATTCGATGTCGGTCGTCGACAACATATTCCTCGGGCGGGAGCTGACACGCAGCGGTACGGCGCGGCAGTGGACGGATCGGAGCGCCCAGCTGCGGAAGGCACGGGAGTTCTGCGAGCAACTCGACCTCGACATCGACCTGTCGCGGCTGGTCGAGGACTATTCGCTCTCCGTGAAGAATCGCATCGAGATCGCCAAGGCGCTCGCCTTCAATGCGCGCATCTTCATCATGGACGAGCCCACCAGCGCGCTGAGCGGGCCGGAGGTCGACAAGCTGTTCGGCCTCATCCGCCAGCTCAAGACGAGGGGCTGCGGGATCATCTACATCACGCACCGGATGGAGGAGATCTACCGGATCGCCGATCGGATCACCGTGCTGCGGGACGGGAGGCACGTCGGAACCGCGCCGGCCGGGCAGCTTTCGGAGCCCGAGCTGATCCGCTGGATGATCGGCCGCGAGCTGAGCAGGCATTTCCCGGTGCGGCGGACCGCGATCGGTGCCGTGCGGCTGGAGATCGACGGTCTCTCGGTGCCCAAGCCCGGCGGGACATCGACCACGAAGAAATCCTGGCTGGTCCGGGAAGTGTCCCTTTCCGTCCGCGCCGGCGAGATCGTCGGGCTTGCCGGCCTGGAGGGCTCCGGAAACACCGACCTGCTTCGGGGTATCTTCGGCGCATACGGGAAGCTCGAACAGGGGAAGGTCGCGATCGACGGAGCGCGATTCGAGATCCATTCGCCCCGCCGATCGGTGCAGCAGGGCCTCGCGTACCTGACCAACGATCGCAAGGGTACGGGCCTCATCCTCGGCCTGGGTCTGGCGGAGAACATCACGCTGGCGTCGCTCGAGGCGGTGTCTCCAGCACTCTGGATGAGACGCGCGATGGAGTGGCAGGTCGCCGATCGGCATGTTCGCGCGCTCGGGATCCGGGCGGCGGGACTCTGGCAGGAGGTCGCCACGCTCTCGGGCGGAAACCAGCAGAAGGTCGCGCTGGCGAAGTGGATCGAGACCCGTCCGGGGGTGCTCTTGCTCGACGAACCGACCCGAGGCGTGGATGTCGGATCGAAGCACGAGATCTACGAGCTGATGACCCAGTGGACCAAGGATGGTTTCGCCATCCTGATGATCACCTCGGAGATGCCTGAACTCCTCGGCCTCGCCGATCGCATCGTCGTGATGCACCGCGGTCGCGTGACGGCGCGGTTCGGCCGTGCGGAAGCGACCCAGGAGAAGGTCCTCAAGGCAGCCATGGCGGACGAGGCCGTATGAACGAGACGCCAACCGCAGAGCGGGAGATCCTCCTGGACGTTCGCGGGCCGCGCGCCGACACCGGGGCGCCCGTCTCCGGGCAAAAAAGCGTCCTGAGGGTCGCCTTCGAGCGGCCCTGGGTGCGGGCGCTCGCGCCCCTTTGCTTCGTCCTGATCATCGGTGCCGTCTTCAACGCGCAAGGGTCGTTCTTCAAATGGGGCACGCACCGAGACATGCTCAGGCAGGTTTCGGTTTACGGGATTCTCGCCTGCGGGATGACCCTGGTGATCATCACCGGCGGGATCGACCTCGCCGTTGGCAGCATCCTCGGCGTCTGCGCGGTCATCTTCTCCATCCTCAGCATCCACCTCGGGTGGTCGGCGTGGGCCGCGATCCCGCTCGTGGTCCTGGCAGGCACGACCTGCGGGCTGCTCTCTGGCGGAATGGTTGCCCGCTTCCGCATGCAGCCATTCATCGCCACGCTCGCCGTGATGGTGTTCGCCCGCGGGCTCGCGAAGTGGGTATCGGGCGGCCAGAAGATCTCGAGCGCGGTCCTGAACCCGGACGGGAGCTACAAGTACGTGGACCTGCCGCGCATCTTCTCGGCGCTCGACCACAAGATCCTGGGAGAGAACATCGCGGTCGTGACGCTGATCTTCCTGGCTTGCATCGGTCTCTGCAGGGTGCTACTCGCCAAGCTCCGCTGGGGCCGGTACTTCTACGCGACCGGCGGCAACGAGGAGGCGGCGCGGCTGTCGGGCATCCCGATCCAGGGCGTGAAGCTGCTGGCCTACGGGATGAGTGGCCTTCTCAGCGCCGTGGCGGGCATCTGCCAGGCCGTCCAGGAGCAACAGGGTGACCCGGAAGCGGGGAGCACCTACGAGCTGTCCGCGATCGCCATCGTGGTGATGGGCGGCACCAGCCTGAACGGCGGCCGGGGCGGCATGCTGTTCACCCTTGTCGGCGCGATGACCATCGGCTATCTCGAGAAAATCCTGAGCATCAATGCTGTCGGTGAAGCTAGTCGCCTCATGTTGACTGGAAGTATCATCGTCGCCGCGGTCCTCTTCCAGAGGGTCCGCAAATGACTACCCGGAGGACACCATCATGAAGAAGCTCCTCAAGAAGCTCCTCGTTGCCGCGGTGCTGTTCGGCTTCAGCCACGCAGTCCATGCGGCGGAAAAGCAGTACGTGGTCGGAATGAGCCAATGCAATCTGGGCGAGCCCTGGCGCGTCCAGATGAACACGGACATCAAGAACGCCGCCGAGAAACACCCGAACATCAAGATGATCTTCAAGGACGCGCAGAACGATTCCTTGAAGCAGCGCGCGCAGATCGAGGAGTTCGTCAGCTCCAAGGTCGACCTGATCATCGTTTCCCCGAAAGAGGCAGCGCCCCTGACCCCGCCCGTCGCCGACGCCTACAAGAAGGGCATTCCGGTCATCGTGCTGGATCGGCGCGTGCTCGGTTCGGATTACACGAGCTTCATCGGCGCGGACAACAAGAAGATCGGACGCGCCGCCGGCAAGTGGGTCGTGAGCAAGCTAGGCGGCAAGGGCGACCTGGTCGAGCTCAAGGGCCTCATGACCTCGACGCCCGGGCAGGACCGCGACTCGGGCTTCCGCGAGGGGATCAAGGGCTCCAACGTCAAAGTGGTGTTCGACGCCGACATGAAGTGGCTCGAGCCGAACGCGCGCAAGGAGATGGAGTCCGCGCTCGCCACCCATCCGAAGATCGACCTGGTCTACGGCCACAACGATCCGGGCGCTCACGGCGCCTACCTGGCCGCCAAGGCCGCCGGGCGCGAGAAGGAGATGCTGTTCATCGGGATTGACGCCCTTCCGCACGAGGGCCAGGCCTACGTGAAGCAGGGGATCCTGGCGGCGAGCTTCGAGTATCCGACCGGAGGCCGTGAGGCGATCGACATGGCCCTCGACATCTTCGCGGGCAAGCAGGTCCCGAAGGAAGTCACCCTCGAGTCGCACGTCTTCACCAAGGACAACGTGGACAGTGGGGGAGAGTGGTTGAAGTAGAAAGCCGTGCATGGCGCCACGAGGCACTGAGCCGCGTGGCGCCATGTCGAAGGAGTGAGCGATGGCGAAGACCGTCGACGTATACATGCCCCTGGATGCTCGCGCGGAGCCCAACCGCGTGGTGTGGCCGATCGCCAAGCAGC